>NZ_CAIFFF010000001.1:0-253295 GCF_903789625.1 uncultured Pseudoramibacter sp.
GCTATAAAAAAACAAAGCCTAGAGCGTTTGCCCTAGACTTTGTCGACAGTCTGAGGCATCGCAACCGTATGAAAATACGGAGGCGATGCCTTTTTTTATTCAGATAGTCGGTTCTACTCTGCCGCGCCTTTGCTGCTTTCCGCCTGCACGCTGCCGTCGGCACCGATCGAGACGCACCAAGAGCGGCTGCGGGTACTGATCTTATTGAGCACCCGCGCGCCTTCGCTTCCAGTCAGCACCCGGGGCTGAAAATCGTTGGAGGTGGAACTGCCGGAAATGGAACAGGGCAGTACCTTGGCGCCGTCCGTGGCGGTGAGCTTGTCGCCTTTAAAGTGGAAGGTCAGCTGGAAGATCATCGAATCCTTGTCAGACGGATTGGAGTTGCCGCCGAAGCAGAAATTGCCGAGGCTGTAGACGATGTAGCGCCCCTTGTATTTTTTGATGCCCTGCACCACGTGGGGATGGGAGCCGAGGACGAGATCGGCGCCGATTACCTGGTTTGAATCAAAATCAATTCGTCTGACGAAACGCCGGGCGGCTTAACCGCTGACGAATTCCTTTGGATGGGGCAGCAGCTGGCCAAAGCCGGCATCGATGCGATTGAAGTCAGCGGTGAGAAGTGGTACGCCCACGGCCGCACCGAACGGCATTACTATCTGGACGCCGCGGCTGATCTCCAGGCCGAAATCGCGGTGCCGGTGATTTTGACCGGCGGCCTGAGAAGTAAAGCAGACCTGGTGGAAAGCGGCCGGCGGGGCATTCAGTTCTTCGGCTTTGCCCGGCCGCTGATGCAGGATCCGGCGTTCCTCGCCACCCTTCAATGACGAGAAGAAGCCAATCACGGGCGAAACCAAAGGGGCAGTTTGAATGGGGAAGGCGGAAAAAGACTTATCGATTCATAAGAGACGATTTTGTAAATCGGCGCAAAAATAAAAGCTGCGGCTCGGCCGCAGCTTATTTTTGTGTTTCACCTTGAGGTATTTTAAAAAATCGCGCACAGAATCAGCGTGACGATAGCCAGCCCGCCCTGCTTAATGAGAATCGACGGGCTGCTGGTTAAGCTGCCGTAGAGGGCGACCAGAATGATCGTGCCCATGAGCAGCATGACCGCGATTTTGCTCACGAAGACCAGCGCGGCCAGCAGGACCAGCACGCCGATTAAGCCGTTGTAAATCCCTTGGTTTTTAAATAAGGTCTGGACAGATGGGCGGGCAAGTTCTTCTTGGTCCATGCCGAAAACCCGGGCCGTGGTGGCCGAGGTGGTCGCGAAGGTTTCGAGGTAGAGAATGTAGAAAAATTCGAGGGCCACCAGAACGGACAAAATTTTGATCGGTAAAAACATAAAAGCGTCTCCTTTTTTCGGTAAAATGAATTGGTTTTTAATTTAGAGGAAAAGACGCAAAAAGTCAAGGCAATTCGGCAAGTGTGGGCCACTTTATCAAAGCTTTACACAGATTTAAGAGAGCCTTGGTTTATCGGGCCGCGGGATCGTGGTAAAGTAGAACCATAAAAGAGAGACACCAACCGTCAAAATTCCGGTGACAGGCCGATACCTTTTAGGGGCGGACCTGGCGCGGTGACCATAGCGGATCGGGAAATTTCTCCAAGTTCAGAGACAGTCTGTTCCTCAATCAAACCGTATTGTGTCTCTGACGGGGAATCCGGTCTGCAGTCAAAGTGAACCAACGGGCCGAATGGAAGCGGAATCGGTGACGGGAGCCTGTGCCCCGTACGCCAAAAATTCCGCGGCGGCTGTTCGCTCACGTTTAGGCACATCAGTATCTCAAAATATATCCTTTCCTTATTCCTGAATCCAGATGAAGGTCTCGGATTCTTTTTTTGTGAAAAAATAAAAAGGATGACCGGGGTGGATCATCCTTTTGAGATTAATTTATTGCGCTGCAGAAGTTTGAGCCGTGGTGTGATCAGAAGTCTGTACTGTGCCGTCCGAATCGACCGAGACGCCCCAGGTACGGCTTCGTGTGCTGATTTTGTTTAACACTCGGGTGCCTTCACTTCCCGTCAGCACCCGAGGCTGGAAGTCGTTGGTGCCGGTATGGCCGGAGATGGAACAGGGCAGGACCTTGGCGCCGTTCGTCGCGGTCAGCTTGCCGTCTTTAAAGTGGAAAGTCAGTTTAAAGATCATCGAATCCTTGTCAGACGGATTGGTGTTGCCGCCAAAACAGAAATTGCCGAGACTGTAGACGATGTAGCGCCCCTTGTATCGTTCGATCCCCTGAACCACATGGGGATGGGAGCCGAGGACGAGATCAGCGCCGTGATCGATCGCGGTTTTGGCGAGCGCCGTTTCGTAAGCCTCCGGCTGGGCATTGCGTTCAATGCCCCAGTGGTAGTAGACGACGATGGCGTCGGGCTTCCGCTTTTTAGCGCGCGCGATGAGTTTGACAAGCGTGGTTTTGCTGGGGTCATCCAAGCCGTTAATGCCGATCATCGCGAACTTTTCGCCATGGACGTGCTGATAAGCGATGGTGTTGTAGCCAAAATAGGTGATGCCGGCGCGGTCCAGGGCATGCTGCGTGTCGTAAAAGCCGGCGCTGCCGAAATCGTGGGAGTGGTTATTCGCGACAGTCACGGCCTCGACGCTGCCGTCCTTTAAAATTTTGATGTAATCGGCAGGCCCCTTAAAGGTGAAGGTTTTGACCGCGCGGTCGGTGGAGGTGGTCAAGGTACCTTCGAGGTTGACGACGGTCAGGTCGTCGGCGCTGAATACATCGCGGACGTTTTTCAGAAAGTAGGCAGCGCCGCGGCGCTGATAGACGCTGTTGAAGTTGGTGCTGTACCGGGAGTCGACGCCGAGGGTGCAGTCACCAGCGGCGGAAAAGTTCACATCGACAGCGGGCTTTTTGTCTGATGTTTTAGACGTTTTGGTCGCTTTGGACGAGGACTTCGACGGCGCCTTCCGGCCGAAGCTGCACCCGCCCAACGCGGCGGCGCAGAGGACACAGGATAAGAGAATCACAGGTAAGATACGACGAATCAATCGGTGGTGCATGGGGGTACTCCTTTTCAAATAAATGATATCCTTTAATAACTTTAAATGGTATCATTTATCTTAAAAAGATGCAATCGTTAAACAGCCCTTCAGCGCAAAATAAAAAGGATGATCTGAGGCGATCATCCTTTAGAGAGCCGAGTCGGCGTCTCAGCCCTGCAGCATTTTGTAGAGCTTGGCCGGGTTCTTTTCGTATTTCCAGAGCTTCGGGTTGTCTTCCAGCTGGTCCCGGACGTGGTGCGCCGCGAGGAAGTCCTCGATTTCGGCGTTGGGCCAGGCCATTTCGGCCTTCAGGTAATGGGAGAGGGCGCGGATGGCCGCGTTGGATTTTTCCTGGGCGAGGTAGCCCTTGGCGTCGGCGTCATTCAAATCCCAGAACTGTCCGAGCACCCGGATCATGTCGGCGTCGGCGGCGTCCACTTCGAGCAGGCACTGGATGGCCCGCGACAGCCCTTCCTTGAGACCTTGTTCCTTGCCTTCTACGAGGCCCTGCTGGTAGCCTTCGTCGTTAAAGCGGTGATGCAGCTCTTCCTTGCCGGAGTCGATGCCTTCTTTGACAAATTGACCGCCCTTGGAGGCGAGGTCACTGCCCTTTTCCAGCAATTTTTTCCATCGATCGTTTGCCATTTCTTACTCCCTTCGTTTGTGTTTTATGGGTTTTCCAGTAAGTGTAGCAGGCGAATCGAAAAAAAGGCTTAAAGCCCAATTAAAGAAAAAGGATTAAACTAAGACCAGACTGAAACGAATTGGAGGCAAACCATGGACAAATTTTTAGATTTAGCCAAAGCGCGGTATTCGGTGCGCAAATACAAGGACACGCCGATTGAAGACGATAAACTCGACAAAATCATCGAAGCCGGCATCATCGCGCCGACGGCCCGCAACGAACAGCCCTGGCGGTGCTACGTACTCAAAAGCCCGGAAGCGTTGGAAAAGATCAACAGTCTGACGAGCTGCGCTTTTCACGCGCCGGTCGTACTGATGTTCACCTACAACAAAGACGAACAGTGGAAAAATCCGCTGGAGGAAGGCGTTGCCGCCGGTCAGGAAGACGTCAGCATCGTCGCCACCCACATGATGCTCGAAGCCTGGGAACTGGGCATCGGTTCCTGCTGGGTCAACTACTTCCCGAACACGAAGACCGAAGAAGCCTTTAACATTCCAGACAACGAACGGGTCGTGCTGCTGATGCCGATGGGCTACGCGCAGGATGGCGTCCACGCGGCGCACCTGCACAATGAAAACCGCTCCCGCGACGAACTGGTGAAGGAACTCTAACTGATTTTTAATAGGATTGATAAAGGCATCCGCTGAGGCGGGTGTCTTTTTTTGATTGACTTATGTCCGAATTCGTACTATAATGTCCGAAAACGTACAAAAATACAAACATACGTCGAAATGGAGATACAATGGACAATTTATTCGAAACCTACAATCAGATTATCTGCGAAATGGACGTGGATTATCACAACGCGGCGGTGCGTCTCGGCCTGTCGGACAGTGAATTCGGTATTCTCTACACCCTCTGCGTCGAAGGCAGCGGCACCAATCAGAGCGTGCTGTACAAGAAATCCGGCATTGCTCGCTCGACCGTGAATTCGGCGATCCGCAAAATGGAGGGCAGGGGCTGGCTTTACCTCGTGCCCGGGGAGGGCCGCAACACCCGGGTGATGCTGACTGAGGAAGGCGAGGCGGCAGTTGCACAGACCGTCGGCCGGATCGTTGAGATCGAAAAGCACATCTTCGGCACATTCACAGAGGAAGAGGCGAAGATCCTCATTCGGCTGAACCGCGCCTTTGAGGCGCAATTAAAGAAGGAAATTGAAAAATTATAGGAGGCTGCATGTCAAAAAATAAAACGGTCATTCATCTGTCAGATCATTTCACAACGGACCGGCTCCTGCGCTACGCGCTGCCATCCATCGGGATGATGATTTTCACTTCGGTGTACAGCGTCGTCGACGGTTTTTTCGTGTCCAACATTGTCGGCAAGACGTCCTTTGCGGCAGTCAACCTGATTCTGCCGGTGCTCGAGATTCTCGGGGCCCTCGGCTACGTGTTCGGCACCGGCGGCAGTGCCCTGGTCTCGAAGGAGCTGGGCGAAGGCAGGCGGGAGGAGGCGAGCGAAACCTTTTCGCTGATGGTGTGCACGACGATCGCGGTGGGTGTTTTCGTCGCGGTAGTCGGCACGCCGCTGCTGCGCCCAATTCTGAGGGCGATTGGCGCGAGAGGCGCCATGCTGGAAGAGGCCATGGCCTACGGTACTATTTTGATGCCGGCGATGATCATTTTCATGCTGCAGTATATGTTTCAGGCGTTTTTCATCACGGCTGAAAAGCCGAAGCTGGGCTTTGCGCTCACAGTAATCGCTGGGCTGACGAACATGTTCCTCGACTGGCTGTTCATGGCCGTCTTTCACTGGGGCATTCGGGGTGCGGCCTTGGCGACGGCCCTCGCGCAGCTCATCGGCGGCGCGGTGCCGATCGTTTATTTCGCGCGTCCCAATACGGCAGCGCTCCACCTCGGACGGCCCCGCTTTCGTTTCAGCAAGATCAAGAAGGCGGCAGCCAACGGCGCATCGGAATTCATGACGACGGTTTCTCTGTCCATCGTCAGCATCTGCTACAACATGCAGCTGATCCGCTTTGCCGGTCAGGACGGCGTCGCCGCCTACGGGGTGATCATGTACGTGAACTTCATCTTCCTCGCGGTGTTCATCGGCTATTCGACCGGGACGGCGCCGATCGTCGGCTTTCATTTCGGTGCGGGCCACAAGGACGAACTCCACGGCATTCTGAAGCGGAGCCTGTCGCTGATCGCCGTGACCGGCGTTGTGCTGACGGCGGCGGCTGAAATCCTGGCTCGGCCGCTGTCGATGATTTTCGTCAGCTACGACGCCCATCTGCTCGCGATGACGGTCCGCGGTTTTCGACTCTACAGCCTGTCCTACCTGCTTGCAGGGTTTAACATCTACGGCTCGTCCTTCTTCACGGCGCTGAACAACGGGTTCGTCTCCGCCGCGATTTCCTTCCTGCGCACCCTCGTCTTTGAAACGGGCTGCGTGTGGCTGCTGCCGGCATTTTTCGGGCTGACGGGCATCTGGTTCGCGATCATCGTCGCGGAGGTGCTGGCTCTCGTCGTCACAGGCACTTTTCTGCGGAAAAACCGTGCACGGTACGGCTATTGACGGCCAGAGGAGGAAGGCGATTTTTCATCACCTGAAAATCAAACTTTAAGCTTTAAGATCGAAAGAAAATGTGTTAACCTGTTCCGAACTTGAAAGTTTATGCGCGCCAAGAACATTAAACGAAAAGAAGGAAAATGTATGAAAAATCAGGAGAATCAGAAAAACCAAAACAATCAAGAAGTCCAGGAAAACAACAGCAGCAAATTCAACCGTATGACGTCGCGGATGCTGCAGATCAAGGCCGAAACGGCGTCCAACGAGGAAATCAAGGACCGTTTGCTGTCCGGCGGCCGGGTGACCGGGACGAATATGGTCGTCATGGTCTGCGCTATTTTGATCGCGTCCGTCGGACTGAACACCAATTCCATTCCAGTCATTATCGGGGCGATGCTGGTCTCGCCGCTGATGGGCAGCATCCTCGCGATCGCCTACGGCACCGTGTCCGCCGATCCGGATCTGACGCGGCTTCATTCGGTCGGCTTTGCCTTTCAAATCATTTTCAGTCTGATCGCCTCGACGATCTATTTCATCTTGAGCCCGGTCAAGGCGCCGACCCATGAGCTTTTGGCGCGGACGTCGCCGTCCTTTTTCGACGTCATCATCGCCTCTGCCGGGGGCATCGCCGGCATCGTCGGCCAGACGAACAAGGAAAAGGCCAACAACATCGTGCCCGGGGTGGCCATCGCGACGGCGCTGATGCCGCCGCTGTGCACCTGCGGCTACGCGATCGCCAACATGAACCTGCGGATGCTCGGCGGTGCGGCCTACCTGTTTTTGATCAACGCCTACTTCATTTACGCGTCGGCCTGTCTGTTTTTGAGTCTCCTCGAAATTCCGAAGGTGCGGGAGCTGACGCCGGCGGAATGGCACAGAGGCAGGATGAAGATGGTGCGCAATACCATTATCGTGCTGCTGCCGTGTATCGTGCTCGCCTTTTCGGTTGGTCTGAGATAATAAAGGAAAATATAAGGTTTTGCGGTTATGATGAATCCAAAAATTAGATAAAGCGAACAACGAAAGGAGTCATCAACATGAATCCATTAAAGATTGAATCTGTAAAAGGGCGGACCATCATCGATTCCCGCGGCAATCCGACCGTCGAGGCGGAAGTCCGTCTCGCGGACGGCACGGTTGGCCGCGGCGCGTCGCCGTCGGGCGCATCCACCGGCGAATTCGAAGCGCTGGAACTTCGGGATCAGGATCCGTCTAAATTTGGCGGCAAAGGCGTCTCAAAGGCCGTCGCCAACGTCAACGACAAGATCGCGCCGGCTCTGGCGGGGATGGACGCTTCAGATCAGGCCGGTATCGACAAGGCGATGCTCGATCTGGATGGCACGCCGGATAAATCCGCTCTCGGCGCCAACGCCATTCTGGCGGTGTCTATCGCGGCGGCTCAGGCGGCGGCCAAGGCGGAAGGCGTCCCGCTGTACCGCTACCTCGGTGGGGCCAATGGGACCGTGCTGCCGGTGCCGATGATGAACATTTTAAATGGCGGCGCCCACGCCTCCAATTCGGTGGACACCCAGGAATTCATGATCATGCCGGTGGGCGCGCCGAGCTTCAGCGAAGGGCTGCGCCAGAGCACCGAAGTGTTCCACGCCCTCCAGCAGCTTTTGAAGAGCGAAGGACAGACCACAGCGGTCGGTGACGAAGGCGGCTTCGCGCCGAACCTGGCCTCGGATGAAGACGCGATTCAGCACATCCTTCAGGCCGTGGAAAACGCGGGCTACACGCCGGGCGGAGATTTTGTCCTCGCGATGGACGCCGCGTCCTCGGAATGGAAAAGCGACAAGGGCCTGGGCTTCTACCACCAGCCGAAATCGGGGAAGGATTTTACCTCAGATGAATTGATCGCCCATTGGGAAGATCTCCTTGGGAAATACCCCATCGTCTCCATTGAAGACGGCCTCGACGAAGAAGACTGGGCGGGCTGGCAGCGCATGACGGCGGCCCTCGGCGGCAAGGTGCAGCTGGTCGGGGACGACTTGTTCGTCACCAACACCGAACGCCTCGCCAAGGGGATCGATCTCGGCGCCGGCAACGCGATCCTGATCAAGCTCAACCAGATCGGCACCGTGTCTGAAACCCTGGAAGCCATCCGCATGGCGGGTCGTGCCGGCTATCGCGCGGTGATTTCCCACCGCTCCGGCGAAACCGAAGACACGACCATCGCCGACCTGGCGGTCGCCGTCAACGCCGGTCAGATCAAAACCGGCGCACCGTCCCGGACGGAACGGGTCGCCAAGTACAACCAGTTGCTGCGCATCGAAGCAGATCTCGGCGCCGGCGCGATGTACCTCGGAAAGGGTGCCTTCGGGTTCAGAAAATAAAACAACATCTTCATTCTTTTTAACGTCAAACCGTCTAGCAAAATTGATTTTTCGCCGGGCGGTTTTTTGTTTATGGCGTGACGATTTTAAAGGCGCGGACCGCGAAACCGTGATATGATAAAAAGACAAAGCTGAACAACAACAATCAAATAATCAAAAAGATCAGAAGGGAGACGACTATGCAATACGATTTTGAAACCGTGCTGGACCGGCGGGGAAAGGACGCGATGGCGGTGGACGCGGTGGGGTCAAAGGCCCTGAAGGGCTTTAGCCCGAGCGCGCCGAAGCCGGGCTTCGACGTAATCCCGATGTGGGTGGCGGACATGAACTTCCCGACAGCCCGCTCCATTCAAGACGCGATCATCGCGCGGGCGAAGCACCCGGCCTTCGGCTATTTCGCGCCCAGCGACGCCTACTATCAGGCCATTATCGATTGGCACAAGCGCAAGGGCGTCGACGATTTGACCAAGGACGTCATCACCTACGAAAACGGCGTCCTCGGCGGCATCGTCTCGACGCTGAAGGTGTTCGCAGCGCCGGGGGACGCGGTGCTGCTCCACAGCCCGACCTACATGGGCTTCACCAACTGCGTCCGGAGCAACGGCTTCCACATCGTTCACAGTCCGCTGAAGCGGGACGAAGCCGGCGTTTGGCGGATGGACCCCGAGGATATGGACGCGAAAATCAAGAAGTACGACATTCACGTTGCGATTTTCTGCAACCCCTTCAACCCCTGCGGCCGGGTCTGGAGCCGGGAAGAGCTCGAGGCGGCGCTGGCGGTGTGTGAGGCCAACGACGTTTTCGTGATCGCCGACGAAATCTGGTCGGATTTATTGATCAATGGCCACCGCTACACACCGGTTCAGTCGGTGAATGCCTGGGCGAAGACTCACACGGCGGCCTTTTATGCGCCGAGCAAGACCTTCAACTTGGCCGGCCTGATCGGCTCTTACAGCGTCATTTACAACAAGACGGTGCGGCAGCGGGTTCGGGCGATCGGCCAAAAAACGGTTTACAACGCGATGAACGTCTTGTCCGAGCACGCACTGATCGGCGCCTACAGTGACGAGGGTGCGGACTGGCTCAGCCAGCTGCTGCCGGTGCTGTCCAACAACGTGAACTTTGCCTGCAACTACGTAGACGCCCATTTCGACGGCGTCACGGCCTTCCGCTCTGAAGGGACGTACATGCTGCTGCTGGACTGCACGGACTGGCTCAAAAACCACGGCATCACCCAGAAAGCACTGCTTCAAAAGGGCTGGGACGTCGGTGTCGGCTGGCAAGACGGCCATCTGTTCGAGGCGCCGACGTCGATCCGCCTCAATCTGGCCTCACCGACCCACCGAATCGCGGAAGCCTTTCATCGGATGGACCGCTACGTGTTCAACGCCTGAGGATCGCCATGATTGTAGGGATGACCTATTACCAGATCGCCTGGTACTTTCTCATTTACTCCTTCCTCGGCTGGGTCGTCGAGGTGGTGTTTCACGCAGTGCATCAGGGGAAGATCGTCAACCGGGGCTTTTTGAACGGCCCGGTCTGCCCGGTGTACGGCTTCGGCGTGCTGGCCGTCTTTGCCGTCGCCTGGGGAATCGGCCGGACGGCGCCGGAACGTCTGCCGGCGTGGACGATTTTCCTCGTCGGCATGATCTTCGCGACGCTGATCGAGCTGGTCGCCGGCTGGGCGCTGGATCGGCTGTTTCACACCCGGTGGTGGGACTACAGCGACAAGCCGCTGAACGTCGGCGGCTACATCTGTCCGGAGTACTCGATCATTTGGGGGCTGGCGATCATGCTCGTCGTGCAGTACGTCCAGCCGATGGTGCGCCACACGGCCACCGACCTGATTCCGCCGGATTACGGCTGGATTGTGCTGGCGGTGCTGTACAGCGTGTACCTGGCCGATTTGATCGTGACGGTCATGATCATCAACGGCTTCAACCGACGGCTGGCCGAGCTGGACGAAATCCGGACCTCGCTGCGCACCGTCAGCGACAAGCTGACCGAGGACATCGGCGGCGGCGCGATGGAAGCGACCCAGCGCGTTCAGGAGGGGCAGGTGCAGGCGGCTCTGGCCCGGGCTGAAATGAGCGAACGGGCTGAAGCCAAGAAGGCAGCGGCACAAGCCGCGGTGCGCCAGCGCAGCCAGGCCTTAAGAGCCAAGGCTCAGCGCCTGCGGGCACGCATTATGGCGCCGAAGGTTTTCGGCGGACGCCGGCTGATGCGGGCCTTTCCGTCGATGCGGCATCGGGATTTCGGAGAAGTACTCGATTGGCTGCGGGATGAAATGAACGGTGAAAAGAAATAAAAAACAACCCGCTTGGATTGATACAAATCCAAACGGGTTATATTTATGTCTGCAACGGGATTTTACCCTTTACTGCACAGTGCCGTCTGTCGAAGCGGGGTCATCGAGGGGTTCGGTAGTGGCGTCGGACGATTGGGTGTCGTCAGGCTGCTGCGCGATAATTGCGGCGTAAAATTCGGCGTCGGTCTGCTGGTAGTAGGGCATCACCCAGAAAATGCCGACGAGGCCGCAGGTGAGGCCGGACAGCAGGAACCATCCGATAAAGGACAGATCGAGCACAAAGGCGTCCATTTTGTGGCCGTCCATCATCGTCTTTGAGCGTTCGAGGGCGGCTTCGTACGTCAAATTGGGATCTTCTGCAACCAGGTAGCCGACCAGCCGGTACTGATAAGCCTTGACAATGCCGGGAACGACGAGCAACAGAGACCAGAGGAAGATGAATAAGTTGCGCAGGAAGAGCACGAGGATGACATTGCCGTAATTGTGAGTAAAGCCGTAGGAAAGGGCCTGACCGAAATCCACGTGGCCTTTCCGATTTTCCAAGGCGTAATGATATTGTCCGATTTCCAGGGGTAGACCGACGAAAATGCCGAGCAGGGTGGTCACGATGGCCGGCCTCGCGATGAAGGAATTGAATTGGAAGATTTCATCGAGATGGGAGAAAGTGCCCCCACCGGAGAAAATGTAGGAGACGCCGCTGCCCAGGAAGCCGGAAATGAGGGTGAAAATCAAATAGCCGCCGACGAGGGCCCAGTAGTGGGCATGAAAGACGTTTTTGGCGTCTTGTTTTAATAATTTGCGATTAATCATAGTTTTTACACTCTCTTCTTTAAAAATAAAAATTGCCTTGGCAATTCACTTTGCTAAGGCAATAATACAATAAATATTTTACGAAATCAAGGAATTTGTATAGATATTTTAAGGCTTAAGACTTAAGAAAGCGGCGCAGTTGCCCCGGTGCTCTCCGGCGGCGCGGTGGGAGAACAACAGCTTCGCGTTGCACCGGGTGCAGACGTCGGTGACCTGAATGTGCTCGGGCTTGACGCCGGCGTTTTCGAGGACGAGGCGGTTGGCCTGCCAGAGATCGAGCTGACAGTGCAGGGCGCCGTCACGGGTGTGGGGATTGCAGAGAATTTGATCGGCCTGGGCGCCGAAACGGTCTTGGAACACTTTGGCCACGTCTTCGGAGATTTCGTAGCAGTCTCGGCAGATGGACGGCCCGACGGCACAGATGAGATCCGCCGGATCAGTGCCGAAATGGGTGCGCATCAGATTGATGGCGCCCGCCGCGATGCCGGCAGCCGTGCCCCGCCAGCCGGAATGCACGAGGCCGACCGCCCGATGCACCGGGTCGACCAGGTAGACTGGTGTACAGTCGGCAGTGAAGACACCGAGGATCAGTCCCGGCGTATTGGTGACCATGCCGTCGACGTCCCTGCCCCAGCGGCGGAACAGCGTCCCCTCGCCGCCGTCTCGTTTGTCGACAACTCGGACGTTGCCGGTGTGGCCCTGATGGGCGCAGACGAAGTGGCGCAGGCTGCGGCCGCCGCCGAAGGCGTCGGCGATGCGCTGGTAATTGGCGTCGACGACCATTGGATCGTCCTCCCGGTCGTAGTTGAAATTCATGGCCGCGCAGTCGCCGGAGCTGACGCCGCCCTCCCGCGTCGTGAAGACGTGATCGACGCAGCCGGTCTGTTCGAGCATTGGGAAGGACAGCGTGCGCAGCGGCAGGCCGCCGATCGTTTCAGTTCGGTCTAGGAGAACCGGACGGTTCGGATCTTTTCGAATGAGTTGCATATCATGGCGCTCCTTTTATTAAATGATATTGTACTTTTTGAGTTTGCGTTCATTGTACCACGGCCCTTGCAAAATGCAAGGTGGTGCGCTATACTAGGGGCGTTGTAAAAAAGGCAGGGGAGTCTGTACGCAGGCTGAGAGTAGACCAAATGGCCTAGACCCTTAAACCTGATTTGGATCATGCCAACGCAGGGAGCACCGGGAACGATGAGCTTTGCAGGCGGGTCCGCCTGCTTTTTTTGTGCGCGGTTCATCGGGGGCACCACCTTGAATCGCCTTAGAAAACGGAAATGCGAAGTGAAAAGGAGCAACCAATGAGAACAGCATTGACGATCGCTGGCAGCGATACCAGCGGAGGCGCCGGCATTCAGGCCGATTTGAAAACCATGACCGTAAACGGCGTTTTCGCTATGAGCGCGGTTACGGCTCTGACGGCTCAGAACACCACCGGCGTCACGGACATTATGGAAGTTACCCCGAAGTTTTTAGGGGAAGAACTGGACGCGGTCTTTACCGATATTTTCCCTGATGCGGTGAAAATCGGGATGGTCAGCTCGGCCGCGCTGATCGAGGTCATCGCCGAACGCCTCGCCCACTACCAGGCGGCGCACATCGTCCTCGACCCGGTGATGGTCGCCACCTCCGGCGCGAAGCTTCTGCGCGATGACGCGGCGGACACGCTGAAGCGCGCGCTGATGCCGCTGGCGGAAATCATCACGCCGAACATCCCCGAAGCGGAAATTCTCTCGGGGCTCGACATCGTAACTGAAGCCGACATGGAAAAGGCCGGACAGGCCATCGGCGAAAACCTCGGCTGTGCGGTCCTCGTCAAGGGCGGTCACCAGGTCAACGACGCCAACGACTACCTCTGGCAGCCGGACGGCGGACAGTGGTTCACCGGTAAGCGCATCGACAATCCGAACACCCACGGCACCGGCTGCACCCTGTCGTCGGCGATCGCGGCCAACCTGGCTAAGGGCTACGCGCTGAACGACGCGGTGGCTCAGGCGAAGGCCTTCCTCTCCGGCGCGCTGGCGGACGGCCTCGATCTCGGCAAGGGATCTGGCCCGATGAATCACGCCTTTGACATCAAGGACGCGTACAAGGCGGTGCGTGAATGAGCGGCGAAAAACGCACGACGAGTTTTCAGAACGGCTTGATCTGGTTCGGTGCCGGGGTGTCCATCGCGGAAATCCTGACCGGGACGTATTTCGCACCGCTGGGCTTCGCGAAGGGCCTGGCCGCGATTCTGATCGGCCACGTTATCGGCTGTGCGATGTTCTTCTTCTCGGGGCTCATCGGCGGGCGGACCCGGAAGAGCGCGATGGAAAGCGTCAAGCTCTCCTTCGGCGGCAAGGGCGGATTGATTTTTGCGGCTCTCAACGTCCTCCAGCTCGTGGGCTGGACGGCGATCATGATTTACGACGGGGCCGCGGCCATCGACGGCATCTTCCCGGGACACGCCTGGGTCTGGTGCCTGGTCATCGGCGCACTGATTCTGCTGTGGATCGCCATCGGCATTACAAATCTGGGGCCGGTCAACCAAATCGCGATGGCGGCGCTGTTCATCCTGACGATCGTCATGTGCCGGGTCATTTTCGCGAAGGGCTCGGTGTGGTCGGTGGCGCCGACCTCGGGCCTGAGCTTTGGGGCGGCAATTGAACTGGCGGTGGCGATGCCGCTGTCCTGGCTGCCGCTGATCTCGGACTACACCCGTGAGGCGGAAAAGCCCTTCGCGGCGACGATGGCGTCGACCCTCGTCTACGGCGGCGTCTCCACCTGGATGTACATCATCGGCATGGGCGCGGCGCTGCTCACCGGCGGCGGCAACATCGCGGTGATCATGGTCAAGGCGGGCCTCGGTATTGCGGCGCTGATCATTCTGATTCTGTCGACGGTCACGACGACGTTCCTCGACGCGTGGTCGGCTGGGATTTCGACGGAATCGCTGTGGTCAAAGCTGTCGGGCAAAAACGTCGCGATGATCGCGACCGTGATCGGCATCGTGCTGGCGATGCTCTTCCCGATGGACGACATCACCCAATTCCTCTACCTGATCGGGTCGGTCTTTGCGCCGATGATCGCGGTGCAGATCGCCGATTATTTCATCCTAAAAAAGGCGGACAGTGCAGACCGTGACTGGAACGTGCGCAACCTGGTGGTCTGGGTCATCGGCTTTGTCCTGTATCGGCTTTTGATGCAGGTCGATCTGCCGGTGGGATCCACCCTGCCGGATATGGCAATCACGATGGTGATCCTGCTCATCGCGTCGCCGAAAAAGAAAGCGCAGGCGTAAATAAAAAAGGAAATCCGATTTGCTTTGGATTTCCTTTTTTTGTTGGCTGCAATTTGAAAGTTAGATATTTTTCGCGACGGTGAGTTTGGCGATGAGGCTCGGCAGCGTCGTTTCGAAATTGACGCCGTACCAGGGCTTCTTCGGATCCTTCAGGGTCACAGCGATGGTTTCAGCGGTGTAGTCGGACGCGATGGCCATGGCCTGATCCCAGGGCAGGCCGTTTAAGATGCCGCCGACGCAGGCGCTCGCGAACAGGTCGCCGGTGCCGTGATAGGACGCGTCGATCCGCGGATTTTGGTGAGACAGGAATTCGCCGGTTTGGGTGTCGAGGCCCATGAAGCCGGTCATGCCGTCGGACAGCGAGACGCCGGTCAGTACCGCGATTCTCGCGCCGAGCTTGCCGAGCTTTTCGAGCAGCGCCTTGACTTCAGCTTCGTTCATGTCGGCCTTGTAGGGCGTGTCGGTCATGAAGCAGGCTTCGGTGATATTTGGGACGATGATGTCCGCGTGGCCGCAGAATTCGGCGTTGCGCTTCGCGTAGTCGAGGTCGAAGGCCGGGTAGAGGGCGCCGTTGTCGGCCATAACCGGGTCGACGAATTTCAGCGTCTTGTCGTCCGGTGCGAAATCGTCGAAGATTTTTTCGACCATTTCGATCTGTTCGAAGGAGCCGAGATAGCCGGTGTAGATCCCGTCGAAGGTGATGCCTTCGTCCCGCCAGTGCTTGGTGATCGGCGCGATTTGATCGCTTAAATCGGCACAGGTGAAATTTTTGAACATCGTGTGGGTTGAGAGCACTGCCGTCGGCAGAATCGCCGTTTCGACGCCCATGGCCGAAATAACGGGCAGGGCAATTGTCGTCGAGCATTTGCCGAAGCAGGAAATATCTTGGATAGAAAGGACACGTTTCATGGTTTGCCTCCTGAGTGTGTGAATGTCGTAAAATGGGAACGCTTGTCAATCCCGCTGGCATTTATTATAATCGATATTGAACCGAATAAAAGAGTCAGTTTGGGAATAATCAGAAAGGTCAGATGCGATGCTTACCTATCATTTCAAGAGCGGGGGCGACCCGCTGTACATCCAGCTTTATCAGGACATTAAAAGCGACATTCTCTCCGGCAACCTTGCGCCGGGTGAAGCGCTGCCGGGCAAGCGGCCCTTTGCCAAACAGCTCGGCGTGTCCGTTTCCACAATCGAAAACGCCTACGGGCAGCTTATGGCAGAAGGGTACATTACGTCTATGCCCCGGCGTGGGTTTTACGTCGCTGAGGTCAAGACCCTGCCGAAAACGCCGGAGACCGTGCCGGCCAGCCGCGAACCTGACCCGGTGCTGGCGTCGCTGCACACGGCGCTGAGCCAGCGGCATTGGTTTGCCGATTTTCAAAGCAACCAGACAGATCCGGCGTCCTTCCCGTTCACACTCTGGGCGAAGCTGACCCGGGAGGCGCTGAGTGACGACCAGCTGGCGCTGATGACCAACCCGCCGGCCGGCGGCACGATGGCGCTGCGCACGGCCATTGCCGACCACCTTCGGGATTTTCGCGGCCTCGTCGTCGCGCCGGAGCAGATCATCGTCGGTGCCGGCACCGAGTACCTCTACACGCTGCTGATCCAGCTGCTCGGCTTCGATCGGATCTACGCGGTGGAATCGCCGGGGTACCGGAAAATCCTGCAGGTGTATCAGGCCCACAGGCTCAGGACCGCAAAGATCACGCTGGATCACCAGGGGCTTCGGCCCGACCTGCTCGAGGCCTCCGGTGCGTCGGTCGTGCACATCACGCCGAGCCATCATTTCCCGACCGGAATCACCATGCCCATCGCCAGGCGCTACGATATGCTCGGCTGGGCGAACCGCTCGCCGGAGCGGATCATCATCGAGGACGATTACGACAGTGAATTCCGGATGACGGGGCGGCCGGTGCCGCCGTTGGCCGCCATCGATATGACCGGCCGGGTCATTTACATGAACACCTTCACCAAAAGTTTGGCCTCGACGATTCGGGTGTCTTACATGGTGCTGCCGCCGGCGCTGACTGCAGCCTTTTATCGCAAGCTCCGGTTTTACGCCTGCACCGTCTCGACCTTCGAGCAGGCGGCCCTGAGCCGGTTCATCTCTGAGGGGCATTACGAAAAGCACATCAACCGGATGCGGCAGACTTACCGTAGGCGCCGGGACGCGCTGATGCGCGCGGTGGCCGAGAGCCCGATGGCGAAAATCGCATCGATCAGCGAGGAAAACGCCGGTCTGCATTTCGTCCTCACCTTGAAGACGAAGAAGCGCGACGCCGATATCGTGCGCGACGCGGCCAAGCGCGGGATCCGGGTGGCGCCCCTTGAGGACGCCGGCGCTCACCGGTTCCTGATCAATTACTCGTCGATCCCGGAATCAGTCATTCCCGAGGCCGTGCAGCGGCTCAGCGCGGCGGTGCTGGATTAAAGGGGGCGCAGCGTCAGCTCGCCCGAGCGGATTAATTTCGAGGTACCGTCCGGCATTTGAAGTTTGAGGTGGCCGAAATCGTCGAATCCGGTTACGGTGCCGACAATCGGTTCGCCTGCGCCGGTGAGGGTGACGGCGCGGCCGATCAGGTTGGAATGTCTGCGGTAGATGTCGGCGTAGGATGCGGGGCTTTCGGCTTGCCCGAGGTCGGTCAGGCCGTCAATCATCGCGGCGAGCAGGCGCGTGCGCAGGTCGTCGGGGTCGCCGCCGTTTTCGGCGTAGGCGGTTGCGGTCATGCCGGTGATGCTGCCGGCTCTTGCGGCGATGTCATCGGGAAAGCCGCCGCTTGGGTCAAAGAGATTGAGACCGATGCCGACGACGATCCATTGCTTTTCAAGGGCGGGATCGGCCCGGCCCTCAGTGAGAATGCCGGCGATTTTTTTCGGTCCGATCATCAGGTCGTTGACCCATTTGATGGCCGGTACAGCGCCGGCAGCTTTTTCGATGGCGACAACCGAGGCGGCGCAGGCACCCATGGTCACGAAATCGGCAAGGGCGGGATTGTCGGCCGGCCGGTAGCGGACCGAGAGATAAAGACCGGAGTCTTTCGGAGAGAAAAAAGGCCGGCCCATGCGGCCCCGCCCGGCGCGCTGGGCGTCGGCCGCGACGATGGCGCCGTGGGGCAGATTCGGCGCCGCCTTGAGGACGTCGTTAGTGGAACCCAGGACTTTTGCCCAGCGGACGCGGCTCAGAACGGCCGGACGGCTTAGGTGTGGGATCAGCGGCGCCGTGTCGCGCCATTGGATATCAGTCATTGTGCACTCCTTGTCAGTGAATTTGTTTTTAGTATAGCATAGCGGGAAAATCATGGTATAATATCATTTACAGATCAATGTAATATGTGATTGACATCAAATAAGAACGGAAATATAGATAAACATAGAAAGAGAGAACAATATGCAGGCGTTGAAGGAGACGACACAGCGGAAATACGATAAGCTTAAAGAAGAGCTGAGCGCCATCGGATCGGTGGCCGTGGCTTTTTCGGGCGGTGTGGATTCGACACTGCTCCTGGCCGTGGCCCACGAGGTGCTCGGGGACCAGGCCGTCGGCGTGACGATCGCGTCCAATCTGGTGCCGCCGCGGGAATTGGACGAAGCCAAGGCCTTTTGCGAAAGCCGTGGCATCCGGCACATCCTCTGCCCGGTGGACGCGCTGGAAGTGGAACAGGTGCGCGTCAATCCGCCGGACCGGTGCTATTGGTGCAAACACACGAATTTTTCGAAGATTCAGGAAGTGGCGAAAGAGCTGGGGCTCTCTGAAGTTGCCGAAGGCTCCAACGTGGACGACCTCGGCGATTATAGACCGGGGCTCAAGGCGGTGTCGGAGCTCAAGATTGAAAGTCCGCTCCGGGGCGCGGGGCTGACCAAGGCGGAGATTCGCGAAATTTCCAAGGCAAAGGGTCTGCCGACCTGGGACAAGCCGTCTTACGCCTGCCTGGCTTCCCGTTTCCCCTACGGGCATCCGATCACGGCAGACGGGCTTGGCCGGGTGGACCGGGCCGAACAGTTTTTGATCGATCTCGGCTTTAAATCGATGCGGGTGCGCATCCACGGCGACGAGGACCCGATTGCGCGGATCGAGGTGGCGCCGGAACATTTCGCTGAGCTGATCGCCCAGCGCGACAAAATCGTCCCGGCCTTTAAAGCGATGGGTTTCCGTTACGTGACGATGGACCTTCAGGGCTACCGGGTCGGGAGCATGAATGAAACCCTGAAACGGGCATGAAACGCGTACTGATCTGCCTGGCGGTCGGCTACGGCTGCGGCTGCTTTTTGAGTGCCGCTTTTGCGGGACGCCGCCGAGGGGTCTCGATTTTTCAAATGGGCTCAGGCAATCCGGGAATGGCCAACGCCATGCGCTGCTTCGGGTTTGGCACAGGCATGGCAGTCCTGGCCGGGGATATTCTGAAGACGGTCGCGGCGTGGCTGGTGACGGCACTGCTCTTCGGGCGCACGGCGGCTGTCGCCGGGGTCACCGCCATCGGAGCGGTCCTCGGGCACAATTTTCCGTTTTGGCACCGGTTCAAAGGCGGCAAAGGTGTCGCAGTGACTTGCTCCGGTGTGGTGCTGATGCTGCCGGGATGGGGCTTTGCAGCGCTGATCGCCGGTGCGGCGGCTGTAATCTTGACCCGTTATCTTTGTGTCGGGGCCGTTGTTATACCGGCCGTGTTCATCGCCCCGGCGGCACTCACAGCGGGCCCTGCGGCAGGGTGGATTGCCGCCACGATGACGGCGCTCGCGGTGGTGTCCAATTGGAAAAGCTTGGTGAAAATGCGCAAGGGCACCGAGCCGGAAGTCGATGTGATCGGGCTGATCCGGGAGAAGATCAAGCAAAAATAAGGCGTGGAAGATAGAGAACCAGAGTGAATTAATATGTGGCACAATAAAAGCGCGTGTGAAGTATGATTTCATACGCGCTTATTTTTTTAGAAAAATACTTTACGCGGCGGTGTCGAACTGGCTCATGTAGAGGTCGGCGTAGAAGCCGTTTTGTGCGAGCAGTTCCTCGTGGGTGCCGCTTTCGACGACGTCGCCGTCCCGGAGGACGAGAATCAGATCGGCGTCGCGGATTGTCGAGAGCCGGTGGGCGATGACAAAGGAGGTCCGACCGGTCATGAGCTCGTCCATGGCGCGCTGAATCTGCTGTTCGGTGCGGGTGTCGACCGATGAGGTCGCTTCGTCGAGGATCAACATCGGTTTATTTTCGAGCATGGCCCGGGCGATGGTCAGTTGCTGGCGCTGCCCCTGGCTGAGTTCGGTTTTGTCGTCAAGCATGGTGTCGTAGCCGTCAGGGAGCGTCGCGATGAAATGGTCGAGGCCGACGGCGCGGCACGCCTGATCGAGCTGGCGGTCTGTGATGCCGTCGGTGCCGAAGGTTAAGTTTTCGCGGAGGGTGCCTTCAAAAAGCCAGGTTTCCTGGAGCACCATGCAGAACTGGTCGTGTACCTGTTCCCGGGTCATGTCCCGGGTATCGATGCCGTCGATGGTGATGCGGCCGCCGTCGACTTCGTAAAAGCGCATCAGCAGATTGATAAGCGTCGTCTTGCCGGCGCCGGTTGGGCCGACGATGGCAATTTTTTGGCCGGGTCTGGCCGTAGCCGAAAAGTCGTGAATGATGATTTTGTCCGGGTTGTAGCCGAATTTAACGTGGTCGAAGGTGACCGTGCCCTTAATTTCCGGAAGGGATTTTTGTTTATCCGATTCGTCGGGCATGTTGTCGGCGCTGAGAAAATCGAATACCCGGTTGCCGGCGGCGCCGGCGAGCTGCAGCGACTGGAAGGCCTGGGCAATCTGAGACAGCGGCTGCGTGAAATACCGGACATAGAGCATGAACGCGACGATGACGCCGACTTTAATTTGACCGTCAATGGCAAGCCAGGCGCCGGTGACGCATACGGCGACGTAACCGAAATTCCCGATGAACTGCATCAATGGCATCATCAGGCCGGACATCCCCTGGGCGCGGAAAGCGCTTTGTCTCAGGTGTTCGTTCATTTTGTCGAAGGCGGCCGCTTCATTTGCCGCTTCGTTGTAGACCTTGACAGTGGTGTGATTCGTGAAGATTTCTTCGACGTGGCCGTTGATGGCGCCGAGATCGCTCTGCTGATCGGTGAAATAATGCTGGGAATGGGTCATGATGAATTGCATCAAGAGGAAGCCGATCAGCGAGGCGATCGCAGCGGCGGCCGTCATCGTCAGATTGGTCTTCAGCATCATGACCAGGGCGCCGACGAACATGGCCACCGAGGTGAACAGCATGCCGATCGCCTGGTTAAAGGACTGGCCGATAGTGTCGATGTCGTTGGTCATCCGCGAGAGCACATCCCCGGTGCTGACCTGATTGAAATACGCCATCGGGAGCTGGTGGATCTTCGTCTGGATCGCCGAGCGCAGGGATTGGGAAATCCGCTGGTTGACGGTCGCGAGCAGCCAGTGCTGCAGGAAAGACAGGGCAAAACTGCCGGCGTACATGGCGATCAGCAGCCGGACGATATCCCAGATGCGGTCCATGTCGATGCCGGTCATGAAGCCTTCGGCGATGAGGTTCGTGATTTCTTTAAGCCGGTCCGGTCCGAGGATCATCAGCACTGAGCCGAAAGCGGCAGCAATGACGGCGACGATAATCATCGGGATGAATTTTTTATTGAAGCCGAGGATGCGGCCCCAGCTGGCGCGCAAATCGATTTTTTCTGTCGGAACCCCGAGCTGCGGGCCCGGACCGTGGGGACCGCGGCGGCGGGGCTGCGGTTGATTGTTGTTCATGCGAGTTCCTCCTTTGAAAGCTGTGACAAGGCGATTTGCTGATATTCTTCGCAATTCGCCATGAGTTCATGATGGGTGCCGTTTCCGACGATGGCGCCGTCTTTGATGACGAGGATGCGGTCAGCGTCGCGGATGGTGCCGATGCGCTGGGCGACGATGATTTTGGTCGCGCCGGCACAGGCGGTTTTTAAATTCTCCCGAACCTGACGGTCGGTTTTGTAATCCAGTGCCGAAAAGGCGTCGTCGAAGATCAGAATTTCAGGATCCCGGGCGACGGCCCGGGCGATGGAGACGCGCTGGCGCTGTCCGCCGGAGAGGTTCGCGCCGCTCTGGGCGACGAAGCGGTCGTAGCCCTTTTCATTTTCGGCGATGAAAGAGGCCGCCTCAGCGGTCTGGGCAGCGCGGTGCACGGCATCGCTGTCCGGGGTGCCTTCCGCGGTTTCGCCGAAGGCGATGTTGGAGGCGATGGTCCCCTGGAAAAGTTCGGGGCTCTGGGCGACGTAGCCGATTTTGTCGTTGAGGGAAGCCTCGCTGTAATCCCGAACGTCAACGCCATCAATGAGGACTTGGCCTCCTGTCGTGTCGTAGAAACGGGGGATCAGGTTGATGATCGTGCTCTTGCCGCAGCCGGTTGCGCCGATGAGAGCGACGGTTTCTCCGCGGTGAGCCGTGAAGTCGATGTCGTGAATCACGTCGCGGCTTTCGTCCGGATAGCGGAAATTCACGTGACGGAAGGCAATTTCCCCCCGCTGCCCCGGTTCGCCCTCGGTTCGGCTGCCGGAGACGACAGACGGCTTGGTATCGGTGACTTCGAGAATGCGCTGGGCCGCGACGGAAGCCCTCGGGTAAATCATGTAAATCATGACGAGGAGCATGAAGGCCATGATGACTTGCATCGCGTAAGACGAGAAGACCACCATGTTTGAAAACAACGTGATCTTGTCGGTCATGGCCGCGTTGTTGATCATCACCGCGCCGAGGGCGTAGATGGCGAGGGTCAGTCCGTTGAGCACGGCCTGGATGCCCGGCATCATCAGCGCCATCCGATGCCCGGTGTAAAGGTTGTTGTTCGTCAGATTGTCGTTGACAGTTTCAAATTTGGACGTCTGATACGCCGCGTTGTTGTACGCCCGGATGACTTTCAGGCCCGTCAAATCTTCCCGGGTGACCCGGTTGACGTCGTCGGTCAGGCTCTGAATGCGTCTGAATCGCGGCACGCACATCGAGAGGACAATGCCGATGAGCACAAAGAGCAGGACGACGGCGACGCCGGTGGCCATGGTCCAGGTCGCATTTTTGCCCGCGATTTTCGTAATCGCCCAAACCGCCATGATCGGCGCCTTGACGATGGCGACCATGCCCATCGTAATCAGCAGCTGTACTTGGTTGACGTCGTTGGTCATTCGGGTGATCAGGCTCGACGTCGAAAAATGATGGATCTCCGCCATCGAAAAGTTCTGAACGGCGTTGTAAAGCTTTTTGCGGGTAGCAGCAGAGAAATCCGCGGCGATTTTGGCCGCGATGACGGCGGTGACCCCGCCGGAGAGCAGGCTTCCGAGGGCACAGGCCAGCATTTTGCCGCCGGATTTCAACACCTCGTGGAGTTCGCTGCCCGGGGTTTCAATGAGTTTGGTGATGTCGGTCATGTAATCCGGCAGTCTGAGGTCGAGAAAGACCTGGACGACGATCAGCGCGACGGCGCCGACGAAAAGCGCCCAGTCTCGGCGCCGGATATTTTTAAAGATCCGTAGCATGTTGTTCCTCCTTAAATTGACAGATCATTTGTCCTTTGGTATAGTGAAGACAAGTGTTTAGGTGTGACAAATGTATCACCAAAGGCCGAAAAGGTCAATGCGGTTTTGCACCGAGTGAACAGAAATGGATGAAATGTCTCATCAAAAAAGGAAAAAATAGGAAAAACCAAAATGAACACGAAAGAAAAGCATCAGAATCCGCAATCGGAGCTTAAGAAAAAAGAGGCACTGCGCCTGTCCAACGCCGAATCCAAAGCGCTGACCCGCTCGTGTATCCAGACGGCGCTTTTGATCTTGCTCGGGGAGAAGCGCTACGAGGACATCACGACGACTGAGATCATCAAGAAGTCCGGCGTCTCCCGAGCGGGATTTTATCGGAACTACCACTCGAAGCTCGACGTAATTCAGGATATTCACAATACCCACACCAGCGCGGTGATCGATGTGCTGAAAGCGGTGCAGGCCGGCGCGGAACCGGAGCCCGCTTTTAGAAAACTGTACGAACAGCTGAAATCGGATGAAGAAGAGGTAAAGCTGTTCATGAACATTCACCAAAGGCTGCCAGTCCGGCCGGATTTCGGCCTGTGCAAAGGGGTAGACGATACCGATCCAACGGCCTATTACGCGCAGGTGGCGGCCAACACGATGCTGGCGATTATCATCCGGAGCTGGTTCGTCCGCGGAATGAAGGAGACGCCAGAAGAAATGGCCGAAATCAGCGCCGATATTTACAAACGGCTTCGCGGACATTAAAGCGCCGCACCGGGTTGAATCATCCAAATGATTCAACCCGGTGCGGCTTTTTGTTTTTAAAGATTCAGGCAGTGATCGACAAAGGCCAGGCTTTCCGCGATCACTTGTTTGGCAGGGAGGGTGTCGGTTTCCCGGTCGAAATCGTGGACGTTCCCGGCGGCGACGAAGCGTTCGGGATTGAATTGATTGCACAGCGCGGTGAACTCGGCGAAGGGGACGTCTGGGTCGGCGATGGCGTGGGCGGCAAAGAGCGGCGCGGGCAGCGACGCCACATTGCGCAGCGAGTCGTTCAAATAAAAGAATTTGTCCCGCCCCTTGTAGATCAGGCGGCGCCAGGCGCCGGTTTGTCTCGCGTAGACGTAGAGGCTGTAGTGGGTGGCCATCGGGCCGTCTGCGTGGACGGTCTGGGGGACGGCGTCGAAGGCGTCCTTGGACACCTGGGGCAGCCCGGCGTAATAGGGCGACGGGGTGGTGTCCCAGCGGTCGGTCAGAAAGCCATAGCCGTAATAGGAGAGGATGCCGGCCGGCGGGGTGGGGAGATCCTCGGAGGCGGCGATCATCAGCGCGAGGTAGGCGCCGGCGGAACGCCCCCAGAGGAAATAGGGTAGGCTGTCCAAGCCAAAGATTTCCGGATGCGTGATGTAGCATTTCGCAGAGGCGCGGACGTCGGACAGGATGGTGTCGAGGTCGGCGGCCGGCGCCAGCGGGTAGTCGAAGGCGATGACGGCGAGGCCGGCGCCGGTGAAGGCTTCGATGTGGGCTTCGGGCAGGTCCTCCCGTTCGCCGTAGAGCAGGCCGCCGCCGTGGAAATACAGGACGGCCGCCCGGACCGGCTTTTCAGGATTCAAGTAAACTGTGGCTTTTTTGGTGTAGTCGGGGTGGTTAAGATCGATGACGCGTTGCATGGCGCGCACTCCTTTCGTTTTTAAATTTCTTTATTGATTCTTTAATTTTAAGTTTGACGTGTGGTGTGAGTAAGATGGCGGCGCAAAGGGCCGCAGAATTTAATAGTCATCTTATATCTGATTTGTTTAAAATGCAACCGTCTGAACAAAAAATTAAAATCCGGTTGAAAAATAATAGATTTTTTAAAATTTTTATTAAAATTTGCTTGCATTTTTTCTCAGAACGTGGCATGATAGAGCTATCAAAAGAATTGAAGTTACAGATTTAGTTCAAAATTAAAAAAGGTTGAAAGAGATCGTTTTCGATCCCGAGAAAGTGAGGAATCTTTTATGGGTTATTTAAACAATCAGACGGGTTACCGCGAATCGCTTCTGGACAATCGTTCCATCGTTAAGAAAAACAATTACGTTGTGCTCGAACCAGACGGACTGGTCAAGAACGTGATTCCAGGTTATGAAAACTGCGACACCACCATCCTCGGCTGTCCTGAAATGGGCGCGACTTTTGCGGATTACCTGGTCACCGCTCACGAAGGCGGCAAAAACGCAGCAGGCATCGGCGGCGACGGCATCGAATCCTTCTTATACGTCATCTCCGGCGCAGTGAGCGTCAAGAACGCAGATGAATCCGCAGATCTGACTGAAGGCGGCTACATCTACAGCCCGGCTGACAAGCCAATGACTTTCGAAAACAAGGGCAGCGAAGACGCAAAGCTCTACGTTTACCGCAGACGCTACATCCCGTTGGAAGGCCACAGCGCACACACCGTTGTCGGCAACGCCAACGACATTGAATACATGGATTACGAAGGCATGACCAACGCGCAGAGCAAGGATCTGCTGCCGGCCGGCGAAGATCTGGGCTTTGACATCAACATGCACTTCTTAAGATTTGCACCGGGCGCATCCCACGGCTACCTGGAAACCCACATTCAGCAGCACTCGATGTACTTCCTCCAGGGCAAGGGCATGTACAACATCGACGGCGACTGGATGCCGCTGCAGGCTGGCGACTACGTCTTCATGGATTCCTACGTCCCGCAGGGCTGCTACGGTGTCGGCACAGAAGACTACGTCTACATCTACTCCAAAGACTGCAACCGCGACGTACAGCTATAAACGGACTTTTGACGAAGCTCCGAAATCAATCATTTCGGAGCTTTAAATTGGATTCATATTTAAACGATTAACACAACTTTTAATACGATTTAATACGAGGAGATTGATCATGCGCTTATCGAGAGATGAACTGAAATCATTGATGAAAAACAAATTGATGGCGGCGGGCCTTCACGAAGACGACGCCGACACCACTGCCGAAATTTTAACTTGGTCGGACGAACGGGGTTACCACTCCCACGGCTCAGTCCGCGTTGAATATTACAGCGAACGTATCGCCAAGGGCGGCATCACCGTCGATCCGAAGATGACCTGGAAACAGACCGGCCCTTGCAGCGGCATGCTGGACGGCGACAACGGCATCGGCTACGTCGTCGCGAAACGCGGCATGGCACACGCGATTGAATTAGCTAAAGAAAACGGCGTCGCCATCGTCGGGATGCGCCGCCTCTCCCACAGCGGTTCCATCGGCTACTACACCGAAATGGCCGCGGAACAGGGTTTAGCTGCGATCTCGATGTGCCAGTCCGACCCGATGGCCGTGCCGGTGGGCGGCACCGAACCCTATTACGGCACGAACCCGATTTCCTTCGCGGCACCGTCAGCCGACGGGCGCATCGTTGTCTTCGACATGGCCACAACCGTTCAGGCCTGGGGCAAAATCCTCGACAAGCGCTCCCGCGGCGAATCCATCCCTGACAACTGGGCTGTCGACGAAAAGGGCATTCCTGTAACAGACCCGAACAAGGTCAACGCGCTGCTGCCAATCGCCGGCGCCAAGGGCTACGGCCTGATGATGATGGTCGATATTTTCTCCGGCATTCTGACCGGCGTGCCCTTCGGCGGCCACGTCAGCTCAATGTACCACGATTTGTCCAAAGGACGCGACCTCGGTCAGCTGCACATCGTCATCGATCCGGACCGCTTCTGCGGGAAGGACGCCTTCCTGAAGGCTGTGAGCCAGTCCCTCGACGAACTCCACGCCATTCCGACCGCGCCGGGCTACGATCAGGTGTACTACCCAGGCGAACGGGCCAACATCCGCAAGGAAAAGGCTTACGCGCAGGGCGGCATCGAAATCGTCGACGATATCGTCAAATACTTAAAGAGCGACGACATCCACTACAACCGCTACGATCACAAGAACCGCTTCGCTGAATAAGATCGGTTCCGAGCCAATTCAAAAGGAGAAATTTATGCTGAAAACACTTGTGGAAAAGGGCAGCTATCACGACTCGGTCATGCTGATGCTCTTGACCAATGAATTGTCAAAACTTGACGGCGTTAAAAAGGTTCAGGTCATGATGGCCACCCCGGCCAACAAGGACATCTTCGCCCGGGCCGGCCTCCAGACCGCTGAACTCGACGACGCGACGGCTAACGATATGGTTATCGTCGCGGACATCGAAGACGACGCCCTGCTCGATCAGATGAAAACCCTGGCTGAAGCCTTTTTCGAAGATCAGTCCACCGACAGCGGCAAGGCCGAAGACCAGAGCGTCCACTCCTGGGAAGGCGCGATGCAGAAGCTGCCGGACGCCAATCTCGCGGTGATCTCGATTCCTGGGGCCTACGCCGCCCTCGAAGGGGACCGCGCGATGGACGAAGGCCTCAACGTCTTCATGTTCTCGGATAACGTCACCCTCGAACAGGAAACGGCGCTGAAGCAGAAGGCCCACGCCAAAGGCCTCTGCGTAATGGGACCGGACTGCGGCACCGGCATCATCGACGGCGTGCCGATCGCCTTCACGAACAGTGTCGCCAAGGGCGCCATCGGCATCATCGGCGCGTCGGGCACCGGGATTCAGGAATTGACCTGTATCATTGACCGCCTCGGCGAAGGGGTCACCAACGCCATCGGCACCGGCGGGCGCGACCTGTCGGAAGCGGTCGGCGGCATCACCGTCATGGATATGATCGACGCGATGGAACAGGATGACGCGGTCAAAGTTATGATCGTGCTCTCCAAGCCGCCGGCAAAAGCCGTCCGCGAAAAGATCGAAAACCGCTTGAGCGTCTGCAAGAAGCCGGTGATCACGCTGTTCCTCGGTGAAAAACCTGAACAGAACGAAGAAAACTTCTACCACTGCTACACGCTGGACGAAGCGGCCCGCCTGGCCGTCGCCCTGGTGCGCGGCGAAGACGTCGCGGACGGCAGTGTGCCGATCGCTGTCGGCGATGTATTTGACGCAGCGGATCACAAGACGATCAAAGCCTATTACTCCGGTGGCACCCTGGCCAACGAAGCGGCGATGCTCATCAAGGACGCCCTGGATCTGAAGATTCCGCCGGAAAAGGCCGAAGGCTTTATGCTCCAGCACGACGGCCACGTGGTCGTCGACCTCGGTGACGACGTCTACACCCAAGGCCATCCGCACCCGATGATCGACCCGGCTAAGCGCATCGAATGTATGGAAGAAGCTCTCGACGATCCGACCACCGGCGTCATCCTCTTCGACGTGATGCTGGGCTATGGCTCCCACGCCGATATGGCCGGCGCGTTGATCCCGACGATCAAGAATTTACAGGCGAATGCGGAAGCCGCAGGCCGCAAAATCGTGTTCGTCTCGACCGTGTGCGGGACCCGCAGAGATTTCCAGGATTACGACGACACCGTCAAGAAGCTCAAGGACGCCGGCGTCGTCGTCTGCGAAACCAACAAGCTGGCCTGCCAGGCGGCCATCCACGCCATCGGTCTCGACTTTGACGAACCGGCTAAGCCGACGGTGCCGAGACGTCAGTCAGACGCCAAGGCCGGCACCCCGTCCGACAAGCTGACCGCGATGCTGAAGAGCAAACCGAAGGTCATCAACATCGGGCTCAAGAGCTTTGCCGACGTCTGCGCGGACTTTGGCTGCGAAACCGTCCAGTTCGACTGGGCACCGCCAGCAGGCGGCGACCTCGAAATGATCTCGGTGCTCAATTTCCTGAGAAGCTATACAGAAGGCGGCGAAACCGTCGACGACATGAACCAGAAGGTCATCACCAAAGTCGTCGCGGCCCAGCCAGTTTTGAAGGACAACGTGCCGGCGATGACGGTCATCCCGGAACTGAACACCGATCAGAAGACGATCCTCCACGCCGGACCGCCAATCACCTACGACAAGATGCCGCCGACCGTGCAGGGCTCCTGCATCGGGGGCGTGCTCTTCGAAGAATGGGCCGACAACGAAGACGACGCGAAAAAGCTGCTCGAATCCGGTGAAATCCGGTTCATCCCTTGTCACCACGTGAACGCAGTCGGGCCGATGGGCGGCATCACCACCGCGCACATGCCGGTGTGGGTCGTCGAAAACGAAGCCGACGGCAACCGCGCTTACTGCACGATGAACGAAGGCATCGGTAAGGTGCTCCGCTTCGGTGCCTACTCTCAGGAAGTCATCGACCGCCTGCGCTGGATGCGCGACGTCCTCGGACCGACTCTGAGCCGCGCCCTGAAGACGAAGGAAAACGGCCTGGCCGTAAATCCGATGATTGCCAAGGCCATCGCGATGGGCGACGAATTCCATCAGCGCAACATCGCGGCGTCTCTGGTCTTCCTGAAGGAAGTGGCGCCGGCGATTACCGCCCTCGATATGGATCAAAAGGATAAGGTCGACGTCATCCAGTTCCTGTCGGATACCGACCAGTTCTTCTTAAACATCATGATGGCGACGGGCAAGGCCATTATGGACGGCGCCCGCAAGGTGCAGGAAGGCACCGTCGTCACGGCCATGTGCCGCAATGGCGTCGACTTCGGCATCCGCATCGCCGGCATGGGCGACACCTGGTTCACCGGACCGGTCAACACGCCTCAGGGGCTGTACTTCACCGGCTACGACGGTGAAGACGCCTGCCCGGATATTGGCGACTCGGCCATCACCGAAACTGTCGGTGTCGGCGGGATGGCGATGATCGCGGCGCCGGCGGTTACCCGATTCGTCGGTGCGGGCGGCTACGAAGACGCCCTGCGTACGAGCAACACGATGGCAGAAATCACGATCGCCCACAACCCGAATTACATCATTCCGACCTGGAACTTCAAGGGCGCCTGCCTCGGCCTCGACGCGAGACTGGTCGTCGAAAAGGACATCACGCCGGTCATCAACACCGGGATTGCCCACAAGATTCCGGGCTACGGCCAAATCGGCGCCGGCACAGTCCATCCGCCGATCGAATGCTTCAAGAAAGCCATTTTAGCGTACGCAAAGAAATTAGGATACGAAGGATAATCAATCACAAAAGGTGCGGCGGCGCATGCCGCCGTCTCCCTTTTTACGGTTCAACCATTTACAAAACGGTATCGAAGGAGAGAGGAAATGGAACAACAAACAGTCGTCATCGCCCTCGGAGGCAACGCCCTCGGCAATAACGTCGCCGAGCAGAAGGCGGCCGTGGCGGGAACGGCCAAGGTCATCGTCGACCTCGCAGCCGACGGCTACGCCCTCGTCATCACCCACGGCAATGGGCCCCAGGTGGGCATGATTCAAGACGCGATGGACGCCGCGGCGGCCAACGGAGACGGACAGGTGCCGCTGCCTTACAGCGTCGCGATGAGCCAGGGCTACATTGGCATCGACCTGCAGAACGCGATCAAAGACGAACTGCTCCATCGGGGGATGGATAAAAAGGTGTCGACGATTTTATCCCAGGTGGAGGTCGATCCAAATGATCCGGCCTTTGCCCATCCGTCCAAGCCCATCGGCAAATTCATGACCGAGGCTCAGGCCAAAGCGAAGGCGGCTCAGGGCATCGACGTCGTCGAAGACGCCGGCCGGGGCTGGCGCGAGGTCGTGGCATCTCCGAAACCGAAGCGCATCCGCGAGCTCTTGACAATCAAGACCCTGCTCGCAGCCGGTCACATCGTCATCACCTGCGGAGGCGGGGGCATCCCGGTGATCTGCAAAGACGGGCGCCTCGAAGGCGTCAACGCCGTGATCGACAAGGACGGTGTCAGCGCCCTGCTGGCTGAAAAACTCGACGCCGACGAGCTGGTCATTCTGACGGCGGTGGAAAAAGTAGCGATTCGATTTGGAAAGCCCGATCAAAAATGGCTCGACACCTTAAGTACAGACGAGGCCAGGACGTACATGGCCGCCGGGGAATTCGCGCCCGGCTCGATGCTGCCGAAGGTCGAAGCCGCGGTGCACTTCGCCGAAAGCGGACCGGGGCGCAAATCTTTGATCACCCTGCTCGACAAAGCGGAGGACGGACTCGCCGGCAAGACCGGCACCGTGATCGCCGGGTAAGTCGACAGCTGTTTTAAACTTTAATGTATCAAAGCAGCGGCAGTAATAGTATAATAGAAGAGGACATAAAGGAGCAAACATGCATATTCCAGTAAATTTTCTGACGTGGGCTATGGCCTTTCTGCCGATCGTCGTGCTGATTATCCTGATGGTGAAGTGCCATTGGGGCGCAGCCGAGGCCTCGGCGGTGGGCGTGGTGATCACCGTGATCACCGGATTCGTCTTTTACCGGGCGAACATCGGCCTGGTGGCCTCGGAGATGGCCAAGGGCGTGTGGGACGCGGTAATCATTCTGCTGATTATCTGGGCGGCCATTCTGCTCTACCACGTTGGCGATGAGGCTGGCGCCTACGGCGTCATCCGCGATGGGATGCAGCGGCTTCTGCCCAATGAATTGCTCCAGATTTTGGCGATGGCCTGGATTTTTGAAAGCTTCCTTCAAGGCATCACCGGCTTTGGCGTGCCGGTGGCCGTCGGAGCGCCGCTGCTGATCGGCATCGGAGTCGGCCCGATTTGGGCGGTGATCATGCCGCTGATTTGCCAGGCTTGGGGCAACACCTTCGGCACCTTGGCGGCAGCCTGGGACGCCCTGGCCAATTTTGGCGGGCTGACGGTCGGCTCCGCGATGTACTGGAAGGCGGCCTTCTGGGCGTCGCTCTTTCTTTGGCTCTGGGACATTGCGACCGGGTTTATCATCTGCTGGTTCTACGGCAAGGGCAAAGCGGTGCGCAAGGGTTTCAAAGCCGTGCTGATTCTCTCGACGATTCAGGGCGGCGGCGAATTTCTCCTGTCTCAGGTGAATACGACATTGTGCTGCTTCTTCCCGTCGCTCATCGCGTTGGCGGCGATTTTCCTGCTCGGCCGGATGAAGGATTACCGCGATCCGTGGCGCATCGACGACTCGCCGATCATGAACAGGAAAGCCGCGAAAACAGAAAACGCGGCGCTGCCCGAAGGGATGACATTGGTGCACGCCTTCATCCCCTACGTATTTCTGTCGGCGGTGACGCTGATCGTGCTGCTGGTGCCGCCGATTCACAAGGCCGCCTCGGCCTTCACGATCGGGCTGTCCTTCCCGAAGGAAGTCACCGGCTACGGCTACACGACGGCGGCGGTTGCGTCTTATTCGGCCTTTGCACCGCTGTCTCACGCGAGCTTTTTCCTGTTTTTGTCGGCGGTGGTCGGCCTGGTGTATTACAAGCGCAAGGGCTGGATTCACGCCGGCGGCACGGGCAGGGTCTTTTCGGGCAGTATCGCCATGACGATGCCCTCGGGGATCGCCGTGGTCGGTCTGGTTATCATGTCGAAAATCATGGGCGGCACCGGGCAGACCATCGTGCTCGCCGAAGGGATATCCGGTGTGCTTGGCACGGCATACGTCGCTTTGGCACCTTTTGTCGGGCTCCTCGGCACCTTTATGACGGCTTCGAACATGAGTTCGAATATTCTGTTCGGCAATTTCCAAATGGCTTCGGCCAAGCTGCTCCACGTCAGCCCGGCTCTCGTGCTCGCGGCGCAGACCGCCGGCGCGTCGATCGGCGCGGCGATCAGTCCGTCGAAGATCATCCTCGGGACAACGACGGCGGGCATCCTCGGCAAAGAAGGGGAAGTGCTCAAAAAGGTGATGCCGGTCGCGATTCCGGCGGCGGTGGTCGTCGGGGTGCTGTCCCTTATCGGTGTGCTGCTGTAGAAAGAGGTCGTTATGTCATCATTTTTTAAAACGGAGGCCGGACATCTGACTCTGGCCTTTATCGTCATTGTCATCGGCGCCATTATCATCCGCGCCGGTCTGGCTTCGGGCGCGGTGGCGCTCCTCGGCGTCGGTGCCGCGGCGGTGCTCGTCGCACTGTGCGCGGTGCCCTTCAGAACCTACGTCATCAAGCCGATTGCCGACAAGCAGTCGGCGCCATCCAATTCCCATCCCAAAAACAATAAGGAGTAAATCATGGAAAACAATCAAATCGAAAAATCCACGGGCCGCATTGCGGAAAATCTTGAAACCCTCAAAACCTTTACGGCGACGTCGGGCAACGGCTGTACCCGTTTGCCCTTCACCAAAGAAGCCAGAGACGCCGTCGACTACCTGAAAGGGGTCATGGAAGATGCTGGACTCGAAGTCTGGGAAGACGCTGCGGGCAATGTCTTCGGCCGTCTGGCGGGCTCGGATTCGTCTCTGCCCTGCGTCATGAGCGGCTCTCACTACGACTCTGTGGTCAACGGCGGCGATTATGACGGCATCGGCGGGGTCATCACCTCGATTGAAGTTGCGCGCCTTTTGAAAGAAAGCGGCAAAACCTTCAAGCGCGATTACGTGGTTGCCGGGTTCTGCGACGAAGAAGGGATGCGCTTCGGTACCGGGTATTTCGGCTCCGGCGCGATGCTCGGCCACCGTAACCCGGCTTACTGCGACAACTTCAAGGATGCGGACGGCATCTCCATCGCCGAAGCGATGCGCGGCTACGGCCTCGACCCGGAAAAGATCGGTGCGGCGGCTTGGCCGGAAGGCAGCATCGGCCACATGATCGAAGCCCACATCGAACAGGGCCCGGTTCTCGACGCTGAAAACATCGAAATCGGCCTGGTTACCGGGATCGTCGGTATCCAGCGCTACGTCATCACCATTCACGGCCGCGCCGACCACGCCGGCACCACACCGATGGACATGCGGATCGACGCGGTGGAAGCGGCCTCCAAGGTCATTTCCAAGATTCCAGATTGGGCGCGTGAAAAAGCTGACGGCACGGTCGCGACCTGCGGCGTCGTTCACGTCGAACCCTGCGGCATGAACATCGTGCCGGAAAGCTGCGAATTCTCCGTCGATATCCGCTCGATGAACAACGACAACATCAACGACATCACCCGTCGGATCCGCGCCGCCCTCGACCGCGAAACCAAGGCCATCGGCGCGACCTACGACATGGACACGAAGCTGGTCATCGAACCGGTCGATCTCGACGAAGACATGTTGGGCGTACTGGAAGACGACTGCAAGGCACGGGGCTACTCCTACAAGCGTCTGCCCAGCGGCGCCGGCCACGATTCTCTCGAAATCGGCCAGGTGCTGCCGACGGTCATGCTCTTCGTGCCGAGCAAAGACGGCCGCAGCCACTGCCCGGTGGAATTCAGCCGCTACAGCGATTTCGCCAAGGCCGCCGCGCTGATGACGACGCTGATCGGCAAGCTTTTGGACGAATAAACCGCCAATCATCCGGCGGATTATGGTAAAATATAAAAGTATTCATTTACATCCGCAGGGATAAAAAGAGGAGGGGGCATAATTTGGTCATATCGGAAATGAATCCAGACGCGAAATCGCGGAATCTGAGGCTGCTCAGGCGCGCGCTGCGCATGACGCAGCAGCAGTTCATGGAGCAGTTTCTGTCCGGGCCGTCCGGCAAGTCGGCGATGAGCATCGCCACTTACTCCAATCTGGAGCGCAAGGGCGGCAAACGGCTCAACGAGGTGATTTCGAAGATCAGCCGGCAGCTGAATCTCGACCCGATGGTCTTTTCAATGGACCCGGGACAGTTCAGCGAGCAGGTCGATCAGATGATCGCCTCCTCGCCGGAAAAACAGGCGGTCGTCGACGGCAGCACCGGTGACATCACCGAGCTGGTCAATCGGCTGACGGTCTATTTCGCGGACGACATCATTTCCGGAAAACTCAAGAAAGGCAGCCGCATCGAATCGGACCGGGAGCTCGCCCGAAAAATGGGCGTCGGGCGCTCGGCCGTGCGCGAGGCCTTGAAGGTCTTGAGCGTATTGGGGATGATCGACATCCGCCCGGGTCAGGGCACCTTTATTTCTCAGAAGGAGTCGAACTTTTTCACGGTGCCGCTGAGCTGGTCGTTGTTTTTGAGCCGGCCCCAGGTGGAGGACATTCTCCAGGTGCGCAACCTCATCGAAGTGGGGGCCGCGCGTCTGGCCGCAACCTCTCACGACGAAGAGGCCCTCTCGAAGCTCTACGCGCTGTCCTACGAGATTTATAACGCCTACGATGCAGGTGACCATAAGCGCTTCCTCGAGGCCGACGTGGCCTTTCACACGAGCGTCGCGGCGTGCTCAGGCAACACAGTGATCTTTTCGATGATCGAGACGATCCGCAACCTGCTGAAGCGGGTGAGCCAGACTGGGATGGTTACAGATGAGCAGATGACGGCGATTTACACCGAACACAAGGAGATTTTTGGCGCGATCATGTCCAAGGATCCCGACGCCGCCGGCGAAGCGATGCGCCGCCACCTCGAACATTCCCTCGACCGTTACAATTATCAGTAACATTTGTAAAAAACTATACATAGCCACAAAAAAAGGGCGTGTGAAAAATTTGATTTTCACACGCCCTTAATTTTTAAGCGCCGCATCGACTTCATCGGCAGAATAGACTTTTCCGTCTTTAATGGCATCGACGCCCTTTTGGAGTGCTGCATCGAGCTGTTCTCGGGTCATCGCGCCGGCAGCTTGCGGCTTTGAAGCGGGAAGACGCAAATCGAAGGGCATGCCCTTTTGCAGTACGATCTGGCTGTAAAGCATCTGAATGGCACTGGACGGCGTAATGCCGAGCTGAGCGAGAATGTCTTCAGCATTGTGCTTGAGATTTGTATCAATTCTCGCGTAAACAGCAGAGGTATTGGCCATAGTATCGCCTCCTTTTTGTTTCATTATAGGCGCTTCTGCTTGCAATTGCAAGCATTTGCAAGAAATATTTTACGGCAAAAACGCAATAAACGAAGATGCGTTTAGAAAACTTAAGTGAATAATAAAGAAATGAAAATTTCTGAAAAAGCGTTGCAATTTGGTGGGAAGTATTCTAAAATACATTTAGCACTCAATCAAATGGATTGCTAATAAATCACGAAAACAAAACCAAGATACACCATTTTCAGAAAGCGAGGGGTTACAATTGGCAAAAAAGGAATTTAAAGCCGAATCCAAACGGCTGCTGGACCTGATGGTCAATTCGATTTACACAAATAAGGAAATCTTCTTAAGAGAGCTCATTTCCAACGCCAGCGACGCCATTGACAAGCGCTATTTCAAGGCGAGCCAGGAAGGGCAGACCGGGCTTTCCAGAAACGATTACCCGATTTACGTCGCCCGGGATGAAGACGCCCGCACCCTGACGATTACCGACTGCGGGATCGGCATGACCGACACCGAAATGGAAAACAACCTCGGGACCATCGCCCAGTCCGGCAGTCTCGATTTCAAAACTGAAAACGCGAAGGAAGACGGCACCGATGCCCTCGACATCATCGGCCAGTTCGGGGTCGGCTTCTACTCGGCCTTCATGGTCGCGAAGAAGATCCGCGTCGTCTCCAAGGCTGAAGGCAGCGACAAAGCCTACGCCTGGGAATCTGAAGGCGCTGACGGCTACACCATCGAACCGGCAGAACGGGACGACGTCGGGACGACGATCACCCTGTACCTGCGCGACGACACCGACGACGACAAATACAGCGACTACCTGAAGGAATGGAAGCTGCGTGACCTGATCAAGAAATATTCGGACTACATCCGCTACCCGATCATCATGAACGTCACGAAGCAGGAACCTTTATCTAAGGAAGAAAAAGAAGCGGCCGAAGCCGACGAAAACGGCAAGAAGCCGGAATTCAAAACCGTTCACGAAGACGAAACCATCAACTCGATGGTACCGATTTGGAAGCGCAATAAATCCGAAGTCACCACCGAAGAGTACAACGAATTCTACAAAGACAAATTCGTCGATTGGGAAGACCCGCAGAAGATCATTTCGACCAACGTCGAAGGGCTGCTTTCTTACAACGCGCTGCTGTTCATCCCGTCGCGGGTGCCCTACAACTTCTACTCCAAGGACTACAAGCGCGGCCTGCAGCTGTACTCCTCCGGTGTTTTGATCATGGATAAATGCGAAGACCTGCTGCCAGATTACTTCGGCTTTGTCCGCGGCCTCGTCGACTCTCAGGATATTTCACTGAATATTTCCCGGGAAATGCTCCAGCAGGACCGCCAGGTTAAGGCCATTGCCAACCGCCTCGAAAAGAAGATCATCTCCGAACTCAAGGATATGATGGCCAAGGACCGTGAAGGCTACGAAAAATTCTTCAATAACTTCGGGCTGCGTCTGAAATTCGGCATTTACGACAATTTCGGCGCCAACAAGGACAAGCTGAAAGACCTCGTCATGTTCTACAGCTCCACCGAAGACAAGCTGGTCACCTTCCAGGAATACGTCGACCGCATGAAGGAAGATCAGAAATACATTTACTACGCCACCGGCGACTCCATCGACAAGATCAAACGGATGCCACAGAACGAAATGCTGATGGACAAGGGCTACGAAGTCCTGTTCTGCACCGAAGAAGTGGACGAATTTGCGCTGAAGGTGCTGAATTCCTACAACGACAAGCCCTTTAAATCCACTGCGGAAGACGACCTCGGCATCGAAATGTCCGACGAAGAAAAGGCGATCCGCGAAAAACAGAGCAAGGCCTCTGAAGGGCTGCTGAACAGCATCAAGGACGCCCTGGGCGGCAAGGTCGCCGACGTCAAGCTGTCGACCCGTCTGAAGAGCCACCCGGTCTGCTTCTCCGCCGGCGAAGGCATCTCCATTGAAATGGAAAAGGTGCTGGCCGAACAGTCTAAAGCCGTGGGTCAGACGCCGACTGAAGACATGAAGGCCAAGAAAGTGCTCGAAATCAACGGGGATCATCCGGTATTTGCCGCGATGCGCCGGGTCTACGAAGCCGACGACAAGGACACGTTGAAGGATTACGCCGAACTCCTTTACGATCAGGCCATGCTCATCGAAGGCATGCCCATCGACGATCCGGTCGACTTCTCCAATCGGGTCTGCCGCCTGATGAAATAATGGATGAAATAAATTGCAAATCAGCGTAGATGAACAAAAGCAAAAGTATTGCCTTTCAATTGTAAATCACTGAAATTAAGGCAATGTTTTTGAGAAAAGATTAAATAAAAAAAGGGATTCGCTTGACACGAATCCCTTTTTCATATTTAATATAGAGTCACAAGGTCCAGATTAGACATTGCGGAAAAAACAGCCCTTAGGCGTCCATATCGAGCACGATTTTCGAGTTGGCCTTCGCGGCGTCCTCGAAGGTTTTGACGATCTCGACACCGTACTGGCCCAGATTGTCGGTGAGCACATCGGGATCGAAGAAATGAATCGCGGTGGTCTTGCGGATGCCGACGAGTCCGTCCCACAGGGCGTCAAGGTTTTTGCCGTACGAGTCCGGCCAGTCCATTCGATGCTGAATGTGAAGCTGGGCGCGCTCCTTTGTAACCATCTTCCGACCTTCAATGTTAATCTCACGCATCACGGCACCTCCTGTTTGCCTTATTCGTGGTTTCATTATAAAAAAAATACAGATTAAAGTCAAGATATGACCGTTTTCAATGGCTATACCGCATAATTTTATTGAAAATCTAATGAAAATAATAGGATTATTTACAATTTGATCTTGAAAAGGGCATACCTTCGTGATAGAATGTGATAATGATTTTGAGATGTAGTTTACTAACCTATTTCCCTAATACAGGGGCTCATCTCACACATTAACTATAACATAAAGTTATAACAATTTAAATAAGAAAACAATCTACATATTATATAGAAGTAACATTGATCTCCCAATTGAAAGAGAAAGGAGGTTCGCGTCGAAAACGCAGGGTGGATCAAGGATCAATATCGGATCAACAGTTTGGACTTATTTTTAAAATCTACAAATAATTGAAAGAAGTGAGTAAAACAAATGGCATCATTTAAATATAATCTCGAAAAATTTGGTATCGAACGTGTTGTGGGCTGGTTAACCAAGAATCCGGAAAAGAACCTGCCCCGTGTTATGAACTGGGTTGATAAATTTGCACACGGTGAATTCGTCGGTCAGAGAAATGCGATCCGCGCAGCCATCAACGACGAAAACCACCCGTATCATCCGGTTGTACAGAGAGTTGTCCACATGGATCCCAACGTCCTGAAGAAAGCTTTCGTCAACTTCTTCATGAACGCCAACCTCGTGGGCTGGGACAAACAGGAACAGGTCCGCAACAAATACGGCTGCAACGCACCTTGGGCTATCCTGCTCGACCCGACATCGGCCTGCAACCTGCACTGCACCGGCTGCTGGGCTGCTGAATACGGCAACAAGCTGAACCTGTCCTTCGACGAAATCGACGATATCATCAGACAGGGTAAGGAAATCGGCGTTTACATGTACATCTACACCGGCGGCGAACCGCTGGTCCGCAAGGATGACTTAATCAAGCTTTGCGAAAAACACAACGACTGCATGTTCCTGTCCTTCACCAACGGCACCCTGCTCGACGCGCACTTCGCTGACGAAATCAAACGCGTCGGCAACTTCATCCCGGCGATCTCCCTCGAAGGGTTTGAAGAAGCGACAGACGCCCGCCGCGGGAACGGCGTTTACGACAAGGTTATCGCCGCAACTGAACTTCTGAAGGAACGCAACCTGCCTTTCGGCTTCTCCTGCTGCTACACCAGACAGAACTTCGAATCCATCACCTCCGAAAAATATTACGACAAGATGATCGAACTCGGCGCGCTCTTCGTATGGTACTTCCACTTCATGCCGACCGGCGTGAACGCGGTGCCAGAACTGATGGTTACCCCGGAACAGCGTGTTGAAATGCACAGAAGAATCCGCGACTACAGAAACCGCAAGGCCCTGTTCGCAATGGACTTCCAGAACGACGCGGAATACGTCGGTGGATGTATTGCCGGCGGCCGCCGCTACCTGCACATCAACGCCAACGGCGACGTCGACCCGTGCGTCTTCATCCACTATTCAGATTCCAACATCCGCGAAAAATCATTGCTGGATGCGCTGCGCTCACCGCTGTTCATGGCTTATCACGATGGCCAGCCGTTCAACGAAAACATGCTTAGACCGTGCCCGATGCTGGAAAATCCGGAAATCCTGCCGGAAATGGTCAAGAAGACTGGCGCACACTCCACTGACCTGGAATGCCCGGAACCGGTTGACGATCTCGTCGCCAAGACCAAGGAATACGCAAAGAACTGGGCACCTGTCGCACACGACATGTGGGACGGCAGCCCTGAAGAAGCCCGCTACATCGCCAAACGCGATCGTCTGCGCAAGGCTTCCGAAAAACGCCAGAAGGAATTGGCGGAAGATCAGGAAACTGCATAATTTAAGCATTCGACAAACAGCCGCACTGCCAAAACAGTGCGGCTTTTTTGCTTTTTTAAACGCAATACATAAAGGGGAAAACAGGTGCAAAAACGCAGGAAAAGGCGCCGGAGCCGATCGGACCAGCGCAAAGCGCAACGGAAAAAATTTGCAAAATCGGAAGAGAATTTAAGACGGCAGCAGCTGATGCGGGACGCGGTCTGGCCGACGGATGAGGACGCCGCGCATATCGCCGCGGACGTGTTCAGAAAGAAGCTCGTCAGCCAGCGGCTATACACGAAAAAGCGCCACCGCGACCAGGAAATCACGCCGCAGATCGAATTTGACCTGCGGACCTGGGCTGAAAGCGGGAAGGCGCCCTACGATTACTTTCATTTCAAGCACAACACGCTGCCGATGAAGAAGCTGCGCCAGCGCTTCGCCCAGGCCAATCCCGAGCTCGACGGTCTGACCCGCTACGTCTCCCAGCGGGGGAATTGGGTCAACATTCCCGAGCACGTCGAAAAGCGGCTGCACAAAACCCTCGATCGGGGCGAGCGGCTCGCGGCGTCGCAGATTTCGCTGAGCGAGACCATCGATCTGCTCGAACACAACGGCCACTACCCATTCATCAAGAACCGCTCCCGGGAGCGGGAGCTGATCAAGAAGCAGATCCCCGAGCACATCGCCGAGCTCTTCCCGGTGGCGCGCAGTGTCGAGCGGCACTTCGTGCTCCACGTCGGCCCGACCAATTCCGGCAAGACCCACGAGGCGATCACCGACTGCGAACAGGCCGAAACCGGGGTCTACCTCGCGCCGCTGCGCCTGCTGGCGATGGAGGAGGCCGAGCGCATGAACCGCGACGGCGTCCCGTGCAGCATGGTCACCGGCGAGGAGGAACGGCTGATCCCCGGCGCGATGCACATGGCCTCGACGATCGAAATGATGTCGGAAGAACGGCTCTACGACGTCGCCGTCATCGACGAGTGCCAGATGATCGCCGACCGGGACCGCGGCTGGGCCTGGACCCAGGCCGTGCTCGGCATCGCGGCGAAGACCGTCCACGTCTGCATGGCGCCGGAGGCCCAGGCACTGGTTACCGCGCTGATCGAGGAATGCGGCGACACCTGGGAGGTGGTCACCCATCACCGGGCGACGCCCCTCGAAATGGAGGGCGGCGGCTTCGTCTTCCCGCGAGACGTGCGCGCCGGAGACGCGCTGGTGGTCTTTTCGAGAAAATCGGTGCTGCAGGCCGCGTCGATTCTCGAGGATGAGGGGCGGCGCGTCTCGGTGATTTACGGCGCCCTCCCTTACGACGCGCGCCGGGCCGAGACGATGAAATTCCTCTCGGGGGAAACCGATGTCGTCGTCGCGACCGACGCCATCGGCATGGGCATGAACCTGCCGATTCAGCGCATCGTTTTCCTCGAGACCGACAAATTTGACGGCATGCGCCACCGGGATTTGACTCCGGCGGAAATCAAGCAGATCGCCGGACGCGCCGGGCGCCGGGGCTTTGCCGAAAAGGGGCTCGTCACGTCGAGCTTCAACCGCAGCCTGATCGCGGAGGGGCTGGCTGCCGGGGTCGAACCTCTTGAAAAGGCCAGGGTGTCGATGCCGCGTTTCCTCGTGAACATGGACAGCCGTCTTTCCCAGACGATCCAGGACTGGCAGGGCCTGCCGGACGACGGGCTCTACCTCAAGACCGACATGACCCGCGCCTTCCACCTGTGCGTGTGGCTCGAGGTGAACTGCGAGCTCACGAAGACCGACATGCTGCGCGCGGTGACCATTCCCTTCGACGAAAACGACTTGGGCATGTGGGCGCTGTGGCGCCACGCGATGAAAAATTACGACAAGGGGCGCCCGATTTTAGACGGCTTTGAGCGCGTCGCCTACCAGCCCGGCGACGGCCTCGACCGTCTCGAGAAAAAGTACCGGACCCTCGATTTGATGTATTACCTCCAGCGCAGCCTCGGGGAAAACGAGACCTACGCCGACGAGGAAAAGCGCGACATTTTGGGCTGCAAGGCCGAGGTGGCCGACGCGATTATCCGCCGGCTGAAAAAGGCCAAGCGCGTGTACCGCAGATGCCGCATCTGCGGTGCGAAGCTGCCGTGGAACGATCCCTATTCGGTCTGTGACGCGTGTTATCAAGCAGGAAAGGCCGGCGTACGGCATTAGATGAATGAATCAGTGTTTTTGGACGTCGGCCCGTCTGTGCCGTAAATGGCGTTGATTTCGGCGGAATAAACGCCGGGTGACTGATAGATCGACAGGGGCGGTTCGACGATGGCGCCGGGGTGGCCCCGCTTGACGGCCTGCAGCAGGATCTGGTTGGCCGGCTTGTCGGGGAAGGGCTGCACCCCGCGGACGCGCTTGACCTCGAGCTGGTGAGCCCGCAGCACCGCGCAGAGGTCGACGAGGCGCTCAGCCCGGTGCACCATGAACAGCCGCCCCCGGTCCTTGAGCAGGGCCTGAGCCGCGGCGGCCACGTCGTCCAGCGTGCAGGTGATTTCGTGGCGGGCGAGGGCCAGGGCGCGGTCGGGGTTCACCCCGCCCCTGCCCTTGGGCATGTAGGGTGGATTGGTCACGACCACGTCGTAGGCTCCGCGAACAAGGGCGGTGCCCGGCTCGTTTCGGATGTCCCCCTCGTGGATGCGGATCACCTCCTCGAGGTGATTCATCGCGACGGAGCGCGACGCCATGTCGGCCATCGCCGGCTGGATTTCAATGGCGTCGATGGATTGGGTGTGGGTGCGGCCGTAGAGCAGCAGCGGCAGCACGCCGGTGCCCGTGCCGATGTCGAGGGTGCGGGTCTTGCGGTGGACCGCCGGCGCGGCGTACCACGCGAGCAGCACCGAATCGATATTGAAGCGGAAGGCGTCCGGGTCCTGAAGGATGTAAAGGCCGTCCAGGCCCAGGTCCTCGAGACGCTCGCCCGGCTTTTGATAAGGGCGCGCAAAATCAGTCGTCATGTTGGGTCTCCTTCTGTGCATTTGCAAATGTTTAACCTGTTGATAAACTGTGATAGGATTTCGGCAGTTTTCCAGAAGTTGTCCACAATTCTGTGGAAAATTCTGGGGATTGGCCTGTCACCGCCAAAAATTCGGCGGCAGTTTGTTGACAATTTTTCGACAGCCTGTGGAAAATCTGACGGTGGATGGGGACAAATAGACAGATTTATCCACAAAAAGCCACAGCCGTAAACAGACTTTTCCACAGGAAAGTGGCATTCTGGAATTTTTATACATCTTATCATATCAAAAGGCCGAGAACGCAACTTTTTTCGGCATTTTCCTTTTTAAAATAAGCGCTTTCTGATATAATGCAAATAGCACGGTTTATAAGCTATTTATCGTTTTCTGTCATGAAATAACCGGAAAAGAAAGTGGGTGGAACCATGGATGATCAAAACAATCGCGACAATGAAATGTCGAAAATCGTAGAAAAGGCTGAGAATCTCAAAACGATGCTCGCCAAGCAGAAAAACGGCGAGGCGGAAGCGCCGGCCGAATCTGAAGAAAAGACGCCAGAAGCGCCAGTCGGCAACCCCGATCTCAAGGCGGCGCACATGCCTTTCCAGCACACACGCACGGTGGCGGAAAAGCGGAGCGCCATCGATGCGCAGTTTGAAAGCGCCATCGCGGACAGCAAAAAGTCCGTCGGTCAGCTGATCGACGAAGCCGTCGAAGCCAAGGTCCAGGCGGCGCGTCAGACCCTCGCGGACGAAAAGCAGGCTTTTGAAGCGCAGATCCGCGCCGAAGCCGACGCGAAGGTCGCCGACGCGAAGCGCGCACAGGCTGACGCGGAATCGGCGCTCGAAGACCAGAAGGCCCAGGCGGAAGCGGCTGCTGAAGACTTCAAGGCGCAGCTCGCCCAGAAGGATAACGTCATCGCCGACGCAAAACGGGAAAAAGCGGAAATTGCGGCGCAGGTCGAAGCTCAGAAAACGGAAAAGGAAGCGCTGCGCAGCCAGATCGAAGAAGCCCGCCAGAACGCGGCGGATTACGACGACGAGCTCACACAGCTCAGACGGGCCATCGCCGAACGCGACACCAAAATGGCCGATATTACCGCTGAACGGGACGACGCCCTGAAAGCGGCCGACGGCGCGAAGCAGCAGCTGAGCGATTACCAGAAGCAGGTTGAAGCGGCTCAGGCTGAACCGGCATCGGATTCCACCACGGATGCCGGCTTGACAGCACAGCCGGAAGCCGAAAAGATTGCGACAGAAAACGAAACCGAACCAGCCCCGACGGACGACGACATCAAGGCTTTCTTTGCGATGGATGGCGGCGAAGCGGCAGACGACAATGACGCACAGGCCACATCGATTTGGGACGAAGGGGACGAAGACGATCTCTTTGAATCGGAAGAACCGGCCGAAGACGACGGCTTGTTCGAATCGGAAGAAGCGGTCGACGACGGCGCCGAAGCAGCTGAAGCCGAAGAAACTGAAGAAGCAGAGGAATCGGCTGAAAGCTTCGTGGTCAGCCACGCAGCCTACCGCACGAATCCGAAAGAAGACGTGGAACTGAGCGAAGACATTCCTTGGGTCTCGCCGAACACCGCAGAAGAAATGAAGAAGCGCCGCAAGGCGAGAGCGGAACTGATGCAGCAGGCCGCGGCTCGCGAAGCTCAAGCGGCAGAAGCGGCCCGCAGCGCGGAATCCAAGGCCAAGCCGGCCGGCAGCCGACAAGCTGAAGAAGAACACGACGTCCTCGACGTATTGAGAAACGCAGGTGCCGAACCTGAAGAAGCGCCGCAGACCGAAGCGGCGGACGCCGTTCAGGATGTTCAGGCTGAAGACGCGGTCGAAAACCTCGACATCAGCGCGTTGACGGAAGATGAAGCGCAGTTCTTCGAACAGGTCGGTCGGGAAACGGCGGAAGAAACCGACGAAGCCGAATTGTTCGAAACCGAAGAACCGCTGAACGACGACGAAGGCGGCCTCTTTGAAGACGTCGAAACCTACGATCAGACGGAAGATCAGCCGGCTGAAGATCAGAGCAGCAGCATTTTCGACGATGTGACGAATTTGGACGACGGCGACCAGGGCGACGTCTTTGGAAACTCCAAGGGCTGGAGCGATCTCCAGCAGGAAGCAGCCGAACCGGAAGCGCCGGTAGCAGAAACAGCTGAACCAGAAGCCGATGACGATTTCGGCAGCCTGTTCGAAGAAGACGCAACCGATCTCTTTGAAGAAGAAGCACCGGGTGAAAATGCCGAAGCTGAACCGGCAGAAGCAGCGGAAGAAGCCGCCCCGGCAGAACCGGCCTCGGCGGAAGCGCAGCTCGAAGACTTCGACAGCCTATTCGCTGACGACGGTGCAGACGATTTGTTTGAAGAAGACGAACCGGTTGAAGACGCCCAATTTGAAGAAGAACCTGCCGAACCCGCACAAGCGGTCCAGGCAGAATCGGAACCGGAAGCCGAAGCTGAACCAAAATCGGAAACCGCGCCGGCGGAACCTGAAGCCGAACCGGAACTGACCCAGGACGAAATCGAAGAAAAGGCGCGCATCGCGGCGAAGAACGCGGAAATCGACAAGGACATCGCCAGACTCGGCGACACCCAGGTGCTCGACACCGGCGCCATCAACGATTTCTTCGAAATGGCCGAAAAGGACGACGACGTGCCGTCATTGTTCGACAACCCGTCGACCGACGACAGCGGTGACGATCTCTTCGAAGAAGAAACGACTGTAGAAGAAGGCGACGACGTCACTCAGATTGTCAGCCCGTCTGAAATCGAAGAAAAGCTCGACGCAGGCGACGACGGCAGCCCGAAGCCCTATCACGACGATTTTGACGATCTCTTCGACGAAGGGGATCAGGATCCTTTCGGCGACGACAACGGCAATGAAGACGACAGCCACGCCGACAAGAAGCGCAGACGGGGCCTGTTCCGCCGGAATCGGTAAAAAACCCACTAATCAAAACGCGAAAGCATAAAAATAAGCACTTGTCTGAGAATTTCAGACGAGTGCTTTTTTAATGGATCGAATGGATCGGTTTTATTCGTAACGCAGGGCGTCGATCGGGTTGAGCTTGGCGGCCTTGTTGGCCGGATAAGCCCCAAAAAACACCCCTATGGCCATCGAAAAGAGGACAGCCACAAGAATGGACGACAACGTCGGATAAACCGTGATATGGACGAAATGGCCGCCTGCAGCGCCAATGGCGGCGCCGACGCCGATCCCGATCAGACCGCCGATCAGGCAGATGATGATTGACTCGACGAAAAACTGGAGGCCGATGTCCCGGTTGCTCGCGCCCAGCGCCTTGCGGATGCCGATTTCCCGGGTGCGTTCGGTGACGGAGACGAGCATGATGTTCATGACGCCGATGCCGCCGACGAGCAGCGAAATCCCGGCGATCAGCGCGATGCCCAGAGACAGCTTGGCCATTTGGCTGTTGATCTCGTTGGCCTGTTTTTCGATGTTCATCGTCGTGATTTTTGCGTCGGAATTGGCCGCATAGTAATGTCGGTTGAACCAGGTTTTAATTTGGCGGCTCAGGGCTTCTGTGTCGGCGTTTTGGTTCAGGGTGACGATGATTTCGGAATAGCCGGTGTCTTCGGTGCGCATCAGCGCGTTGGCCGCGGCCGGCGGAATGTAGACCGTCTCGGAGGAAACGCCGGACATCGCGGACACGATGTCCTTGCTGCCGGTTTGATACACGCCGACCACCGTGCAGGTGAGACTCCCCGCATCGGTGCGCACGGTCATGGGCTGGCCAATCGGATTCTGATGGCCGAAGACCTTCTGTGCCAGTTTCTTCGAAATGACGGCTACCGGCCGGGTACTGGCCGACTCGACATCTGTAAAGCGGTGGCCTGACACCACGTTGAGCTGCATGTAGTCGAGGTAGCCGCCGTTGGCGCCGGTCAGGGCGACCTTGGTCTGTTTCAGATCGTCGACGGTGCCGGAGATCGGCGAGGTCGAGTAAGCTACGTCGTCGATTTTGCCGGCAAAGTGCTTGCTGAAGGCGGCGATCATATCCTGGGTGATCATGTCCTTGGCGGCGAGGCTGCCGTTGTCGCTGTCTCTTGGCGTGACGTAAACGTCGACGCTTTTGGACGCCATCGAGTTGAGGGCGCTGCTGATCGAGCGGCTCACCGCCGAACCGATGGAGGAAATCGCGATGACCGAGCCGATGCCGATGATGATGCCGAGCATCGTCAGCAGAGAGCGCATTTTGTTGCTCTTCAGGCTGGTGATGGCGAGGAGAATGTTTTCCCGTAAATTCATCGCACCACCTCCACCACCTTTGTGGCGTCGGCGGCTGGCCGTGCGGCTCGTCCGGCGCGTTCGCCGGTGATCCGTCCGTCCTCGATCGTGATGATGCGCTCGGCTTCTTCAGCTAAGTCGTCGTTGTGGGTGATCAGCACGATGGTTTTGTGCTGTTTTTCGTGCAGTTCGTGGAAAATGTCCATGACCATCCGTCCGGTGTGGGTGTCCAGGGCGCCGGTGGGTTCGTCGGCGAGGATGATCGGCGGGTCGTTGGCCATAGCCCGGGCGATGGCGACGCGCTGGCACTGTCCGCCGGAGAGCTCGTTGGGCATGTGGGCAGCCCAGGCGTCCATGTGGACGGTCCTCAGCAGCTGGGCGGCCCGGCGGCGGCGTTCCCGCTGACCGACCCGGGCGTAGAGCATCGGCAGCTCGACGTTGGACAGCGCCGAGGTCCGAGGGATCAAGTTGAAGGACTGGAAGACGAAACCGATTTTCTGGTTGCGGATCATCGATAGGCGCTGGTCGGGCACCTGATCGATGGGCAGGCCGTCGAGGACGTAGCGCCCCTCTGTCGGCCGGTCCAGCACGCCGATGATGTTCATCAGCGTCGACTTGCCCGAGCCCGACGGGCCGACGATGGCGGTGAATTCGCCCTCGTCGATGGACAGATTCATGTCGTCGAGCACGGTGAGTTCGTTGGGCGTGCCGATGAAGTAGCGCTTGGTGATGTGTGCCAATTGGATGAGTGCCATGGCGCCTCCTTATTCTTTAACCTGCTGGCCGTCGTGCAGGGATGCCGGGTTCAGCGCGACCTTGTCGCCGGCTGTCAGGTTTTCGCCCGTGATTTGGATGACGGTGTCGTTTTGGAGGCCGGTCTCGACGGTGACGGCCTTGACGGTGTCCGGCGCGTCCTTGTGGTGCTTGACGACAAAGATTTCGTATTGACCCTTTGCGTCCTTGGTCACCGCGTCGATCGGCACGGTAGTGACGTTCTGGCGGGTTTCCACCGTGATTTCCTGACTGGTCTTCATTCCGATTTTCAGGCCGTCGGTGGGCTGAGCGATGTCGACGGTAGCCTCAAAGGTGGCGGCGGAGCCGGAACCTGAGCTGACGCTGCCGGTGCCCGCGCTGGCCAATGACGAGGCGGTGTCCGTGCTCAGCGCGGCCGCGCTGGTATCCGTGCTGCCGGCTGCGCTGTCGGCACTCGTCGGTGCGACGCTCGAGACGACGCCGGTGTAGCGGCGGCCGTTCGTGCCGTCGGCGGTGATGGTCACCGCCTGCCCGGTGGAGACCGAACTGATGTCACTCTGGTCGATCTGCATCCTGATCTGCAGATTGCCGGTGTTTTGAATCGTGAAGAGCTCGCCGGAGGTGGGATTGCCCTTGACCGCGGCGACGTGGGTGATGGTGCCGGAAATCGGCGCGGTGACGGCGCGGACTTGCCCGGTTTGGGCGTCGACGAGGGTGCAGAGCCGTGTCCCCTTGTTCACCGTGTTGTTCAGCGCCACATCGACGCTCTGGATGACGCTGCCGGTTGAATCGGCGACGACACTGACGTTTTTGCTTTCGACAGTGCCGTCGGCTGAGATGGTCTTCGTCAAATTGCCGTAGTTGATTTTCCCGGTGGTGATCGACTTGAGCTTCGGCCGGCTGTTTTGGTAGATCGCCACGGCGGCAATCAAAGCCGCGGCCGCGATTAAGACCACGGCGACCACGCGTTTGCGGCGGTTTTTAGGTCCCTCAGCCGCCGTCATCGGGTCGGGCGTCAGGGCTTCGCTGTTTTCAAAAACTGGCGTGTTCGTGTCGTCCGGCAGGGATTTTCGTTTAAAGGGATTGTGCATCGCATCCTCCTTTGATTGTATTAATTCAATAATACAATAAGCGATTGGGCTTGTCAATTAAAAAAAGAGCCGCCTTAAGGCAGCTCTGATTTGATAATTTATCGAATGATGATTAGTTTCACGCTTTGTCGATGGAACCGAAGACTTCCATTTTTTCTTTGACCTTGGCCTTGATGGCTTCTGTCCCAGGCAGGAGCAGTTTTCTCGGGTCAAAGCCCTTGCCGACTTTGTCTTTGCCTTCTTCGATGTATTTGCGGGTCGCTTCTGCGAAGACGAGCTGGCATTCGGTGTTGACGTTGATCTTGGAGACGCCGAGCTTAATCGCGTGCTGAACCATTTCGTCTGGGATGCCTGTGCCGCCGTGAAGCACCATTGGCAGATCGCCGATTTCCTTCTGGATGTTGGCGAGCACGTCGAAGTTCAGTCCCGGCCAGTTTTCCGGATAAACGCCGTGGATGTTGCCGATGCCGGCTGCGAGGAAGTCGATGCCGAGGTCTGCGATCTGCTTGCATTCCTTCGGATCTGCGAATTCGCCAGCGCCGATGACGCCGTCTTCTTCACCGCCGATGGTGCCGACTTCAGCTTCGATGGACAGGCCTAAGATGTGAGCCGCAGCGACGAGTTCCTTCGTCTTTTCGACGTTTTCTTCAAAAGGCAGATGAGAGCCGTCGAACATGATTGAGGAGAAACCAGCGTTGATGCAGGCCTTTGCGCCTTCGTAGGAGCCGTGGTCGAGGTGCAGCGCAACTGGAACGGTGATGTTCAGGGATTCGATCATCGCTTTGACCATAGCCGCGACGGTTTTGAAGCCAGTCATGTATTTGCCAGCCCCTTCGGAGACAGCCAAAATAACCGGTGAGTTGTTTTCCTGCGCGGTTTCGAGAATAGCCTTCGTCCATTCGAGGTTGTTAATATTGAAAGCGCCGACGCCGTAATGTCCGGCTCTCGCCTTAACCAACATATCCTTTGCTGAAACTAACATGTGATACCTCCATATCAAGTAAATGTGTTATCCTTATTATAACGGACAGCGGCGCCAATAACAATAGAATTAAAGCAAAATTATGTAAAAATCAGCGAAAACATTCAAAATTAATCAAGATTTATCAAAAATGAGAACGACACGCAGACTGTGTTATAATGAAAAGCAGTAATTAAAGCAATCGGGAGGCTGTGATGAAAAAAGATCCGTACCGGTCCCAGCGGGGCTGTTTCAAGTCTCAGGCAGTGGTCCCCGGCGCCGAGAAGTGGGCGGCGGCCACGGCGAGAAGAGACGCGCTCTACCAGCGCGACGAAGACATCCGCACGCCCTTCGGCCGGGATTACACCCGGATTCTGCACTCGTCGGCCTACCGCAGGCTCAAGTACAAGACCCAGGTGTTTTTTCGGCCGCGCAACGATCACGTCAGCACCCGGATCGACCACGTGCACTACGTCGCGTCCATCGGCCGGCTCATCGCCGACTTTCTTGGGCTCAACGGCGAGCTCACCGAGGCCATCGCTATCGGCCACGACCTCGGGCACACGCCCTTCGGCCACGACGGCGAGGCGGCCCTCTCGGCTATCGTCCGGCGGGACGGGCTCGCGCCGGCCTTTTGGCACGCGGCTAACGGCCTGCGCTTCGTCGACGATTTCGAGCTGCTCTCCGGCCCAGACGGCAGGCAGTACAACCTCGATTTGACCTACGCCGTCCGGGACGGGATCGTCGGCCACAGCGGCCCGGTGAACGCGCCCCTTTTCCCGCGGGAGGCGGCCATCGATTTGAAAGAATTCACGCGGCCGGGGCAGTTCAACCCCTTTACCTGGGAAGGGTGCATCATCAAAATCGCCGACAACATCTCTTATTTGGGGCGGGATATCGACGACGCGGTGCTCCTCGGGCTGATGAAGCCGGAGGACCGCCGGGTCTACGCCGAGGTCGTCGACCGGTACGCCCGCGCGGCCGGCGTTTCGTCCATCGACGTGAACAACGCCAACGTCATTCACCTGATGGTGACGGATTTGTGTCTGAACTCGACGCCGGAGCGGGGCATGGGCTTTTCCGAGCCGGCGCGGACGGCGATCGGCGAGGTTACGCGGCTCAACCGGGAGCTGATTTACTTCAACGATCGGCTCAAGGCCTACAAGGATTACGGCCGTCAGGTCATCGAGACGATTTACGCGGCCCTCTGCCGCTACACCGAGGAACCCGACCGCCGAGATTATTTCAGAGAGCAGTTCCCGTCGCTGACCGTCGGCTTCGAGAAATGGCTCATCGACTACATGAAAGGTTTTCACGACGAAAAGCGGGCGGACACCGTGGCCTGCCACTGGGTCTACACGTATCAAAAAGGGGAGGCCGGCGCGGCGGAGATGAAACGGGCCGCGGTGGACTACATCTCCGGCATGACCGATCGGTTCATCGAGCTGCTCTACCGGGAGCAGGTGGTGTTCAAGAGCCAGCGCACGCCCTACGTGTCGCTGTAGCTGCTGCAAATAAATGAAAATAATAGAAATTGAAAGCGTATAGAAAATAGAGGTGTACAATGGAAATCGAACAAGTACTTCAAAATAAGAACGTCGTCATCATCGGACTCGGGCTCATGGGCGGGGCGCTGGCCATGGCCCTCAGAAAGGAAGGGCCGGACTGGATCGGCGCCATCGATACCGACAGCGAAGTCCTCGAGGAAGCTCTCGACCGCGGCGTCATCGACCAAGGGGAAAACGACGAGGCCGGCGCCGCGCGCCTGCTTGCCCAGGCGGACTTCGTTTATTTCTGCCTGTACCCACGCACCGCGGTGAATTTCTTCAAAACCCACATGGGCAACTTCAAGCCCGGCGCGGTGATCACCGACATCACCGGGGTCAAGCAGATTCTCGTCGACGAGGTGCTGCCGATTCTCAGAGACGACGTCGACTTCATCATGGGTCACCCGATGGCCGGCAGCGAAAAGGAAGGCTTCGGCGGCGCCGACGAGGGGATTTTCCTCGGGCGCAACTACATCCTCGTGCCGATGCCCCAGAACGACCCCGACCACATCAAGTGGCTCAAGCGCGTGATCTACAACATGGGCTTCACCAACATCGTCGAGACGACCCCCGAGGGCCACGACAAGAAGATTGGCTTCACGTCCCAGCTCTGTCACGTCATCGCCTGCGCCCTGATCGATTGTAAAGAGGAACGTCACCTCTCGGATTTTGAAGGCGGCAGCTTCATGGATTTGACCCGGATCGCGATGATCAACGCGCCGATGTGGGCGGAGCTGTTCGTCAGCAACCGCGACGCGCTGTTGTCTCAGATCGACGATTTTGAAAATAGTATGAAAATCATGCGGGGGATGATTGAAAATTCTGATGAAAATGGCCTGTCGGATTTGATGTATTCGGTCCGTAAAAAGCGCGTAACGATGGAAATAGACCGCAAAAATAGGACTTTGGCCATTGAAAATCAGTTTAAACACAAAGAATCTGAATAAATTCTTAAAGGAATCTCAATGTAACAGTTTACATTAGGATTATTTCAATTTACATTCTTACAACACTTGACGTATTTTTCATAACGCGCTATACTATAGTCACATCAAGGAAATACATTCGATTGAAGCACACACCCGGTTGGATGTATTTGATGTTCAGAACTTGCTGAATATGCGAGAATTCAGCAAGGAATCATAATATTACCCCCCTCTCTCCAAAGGACTTCGAACTCCTCCCCCTATATTGGTTCGGAGCCCTTCTTTTTTTGCTAATTTTTCACGATCGTCAAGCAGCCTATTCAAATTATTAAAATACAAAAAATAAAAAAGCGCAATAAAAAACCTGTCTGAAAAGATTCAGACAGGTTTTTGTGTGTGAGATAAATTATGCAATCCCTTTGATTTTCTTGACTTCTGCAGTCAGAGCAGGGACAACAGCGAAGAGGTCGCCGACAACACCGTAATCTGCGATGTCGAAGATTGGCGCTTCTTCATCTTTGTTGATGGCGACGATGCAGTCAGAGCTGCTCATCCCAGCAACGTGCTGAATTGCACCGGAGATCCCGCAGGCGATGTAGAGTTTCGGGCCGACGGTTTTACCAGTCTGGCCAACCTGATGGGAGTGAGCGATCCAGCCAGCATCGACAGCTGCACGAGATGCACCAACAACGCCGCCTAAAACGTCAGCTAATTCCTGTAACGGTTCGTAGCCTTCTGGTCCGCCGACACCACGGCCGCCAGAAACGATGACGTCCGCGCCGACCAAGTCGACCATTTCGGAAGCGTCTTCTTTCATTTCTTTGATTAAGCGGGTTCTAATATCTTCAGGAGCAACGTGGATGTCTTCTTTGATGACTTCGCAGGTGCGGCCTTCTTCAGCTTCTGTCGCTTTGAACACGCCAGGACGGACAGTACCGAGTTCTGGACGGTGATTCGGGCAGAGGATGGTGGCCATCAGGTTGCCGCCGAATGCCGGACGAGTCCAAGCGATATTGCCGGTTTCGTCGTCGTAGCCGAGTTTTGTACAGTCAGCGGTCAAGCCGGTCTGCAGACGGGATGACAGACGAGGTCCGACATCGCGGCCATTGTTGGTTGCGCCGATGAGCATTGCAGTCGGTGCGTATTTGGTGATGACTTCGTACAGTGCGTTGACATAAGCGTCTGTGGTGAAGTGTTCGTATTCTTCGCCGTCGATCACGATAACCTGATCTGCGCCGTGTTCCTGAACAGCCTTAACAGCTGCGTCGGTGTTGTGGCCGATAACCAGACCGACCAGTTTGCCGCCCTGTTTTTCAGCCAGTTCACGGCCAGGGTTTAACAGTTCCAGACCCACACTCTGAGCGGAGCCATCAGGATAAGTTTCAATAAATACCCAAAGATCCTTTGTTTTCGGTTCCATTTCTGATCTCCTCTCTTATATTATAGTAAGCCTTCTTTATCGAGGGCAGCTGCCAGGTTTGCAGCGACTTCTTCTGGTGTTTCGCCGGTGATCATTTCGCCGCCAGTCTTTACAGGTGGTACGAATGTCTTCTTGACGTTTGTCGGTGAGCCCTTCAGGCCGCATTTTGTGAAGTCGATATCGAAATCTTCTTCGCCGAGAACGTGAATTTCTTTTTTACGAGCAGCCAGTTTGTCTTTGATCTTCGGCAGACGCGGATCAAATGAAGGTTTGGTTGCAGTAACCAGGCACGGGAAGCTGGCGCCGAGGATTTCCTGGCCGTCTTCTGTTTCACGGGTAACCTGGATTTCATCGTCGGTCATTTCAGCGGTTAAGCCGTAGGTGATTTGCGGAATGCCGAGGTGTTCAGCCAATTCCGGACCAACCTGAGCGGTATCGCCGTCGATAGCCTGTTTGCCGCAGAAGATCACATCGAATTTGCCTTCGATTTCTTCGATCTTTTTGATTGCGCAAGCTAAAACGTAGCTGGTTGCGAGGGTATCGGATCCGCCGAATTTACGGCCGGAAACCAAATAAGCTTCGTCGCCGCCGACTGCCAAGCAGTTCTTCAGCGCTTCCTTAGCCTGATCTGGCCCCATTGATACGACGACGATTTTGACGTCATCTCTTGCATCCTTAATGCGTGCGGCCATTTCCAGCGCGTACCCATCGAAAGGATTGACAATGCTCGGCACACCTTTACGAATCAGAGTATTCGTTTCCGGGTCGATACGGATTTCGGTTGTGTCAGGCACTTGTTTAACACACACGAGAAAATTCATGATATTACGTTGCCTCCTTAAGAATAATCAATGTGTATCATCTGGACAGGAACGTGTCCAAATAATTTGTGAATATTGTAACATAAAGACAAGGCGCCCGTAAAGGGTTTTAATGGCGAATTAATGCAAATTTAATGCAAAAAATTACCAATATTTTGCACACTTGAAGAAAAAGTAACCGTTTATAGGCTATGTCAAATGCGAATCGGGGATTGACCAAAAATCAGGTTGAAGGGGAGAAGGGAATAAGCGTATAATAAATGAAACAATCTAAGACAATCAGGCTGTGTCAATCGGCATAGTTTTGAGAGATAGCGGGGTTTAATTTAAAATGACAACCAATCAGATAACCGCGCAGCCGATCCGCGTCGGCATCGGCTACGACGTGCACGCTTTTGAAGACGGCCGGCCGCTGATCCTCGGCGGGGTGCACATTCCCGGCCACGCCGGACTGGCGGGCCACTCGGACGCCGACGTGCTGCTGCACGCGGTGATGGACAGTCTCCTCGGAGCGCTGGCCCTCGGCGACATCGGTGCCCATTTCCCGGACACCGACGAAAAGTACGCCGGAGCGGACAGCATGGCGCTGACCGATCAGGTCTGGCAGCTGATCGACGAGGCCGGCTATAAAATCGGCAACGTCGACGCCATCGTCGTCGCCCAGGCGCCGAAAATGGCGCCCCACATCCCGGCAATGCGGGCCAACATCGCGGCCTGCCTGCGGGCGGACGTCTCGCAGATCAGTGTGAAGGCGACGACGGAGGAACATTTGGGATTTACCGGAAGGGAGGAAGGCATCGCGGCCAAGGCTGTCGCGTGCCTGATTAAAAAATGATCGGAATTGTTGCGGCCATGCAGGAAGAAGCCGACGCCTTCGCGCGCTGGATGCAGGACACCAGCAGCTTCACGAAGGCCGGCGTGGATTTTGTCACCGGAAAAATCGGCGGCAATGACGTCACGCTTGTGGCGTCGGGTCTCGGCAAGGTCAACGCCGCGATGTGCACTCAGATCCTGATCGACTGCTACGGCGCCGACCCGGTCATCAGCTTCGGCGTGGCCGGCGGCATCGGCGAGGGCCTCGCTTTCGGCGAGCTCATCGTCAGCACCGACGCGGCGGCCTACGGCTTCGAGCTGGACAAGGGCGGGCTCAAGCCCGTGGACGTCCCCTTTATGAATGGGACGGTCTACTCGGCGTATCCGAAGCTCGTCGCGGACGCGGTGCAGGCGGCTGAAAAGCTAAAGCTTAAATACCGCAAAGGCCGGGTGCTCACCGACGACCGGGTGCTGGCGGATTCTAAGCTCAAGGCGGCGCTGCGGCAGCATTTCAAAGCCGAATGCGTCGAGATGGAAGGCGCGGCCGTCGCCCAGACGGCTCAGGCCAACGGCGTGTCCTGGCTGATCCTCCGCGGGATCTCCGATTTGGCAGACGAAAACATGCAGGGCACCTACGACAATCATTACGGAAAAGCCATCGAGGCGGCCGCGGCCACCGCGGTGGCCGTGTGTCTGGTTCAGGACGCGCAGACGGGCTGCGCAAAAAATCGTTACAATATATAGAAAGAAAATTAGAGGCAAATATGAAAGATAACAGCGAAATGAAATCGACGGCGTCGGGCTCGGCGCTGGTCGGAGACGACGAACGGGAATTTGACGAATTGGGCATCAAGGTGCCGGTGCCGGCCCACCGGCCGACCTGGGCGGAAATCAGCCTGGACAACGCCGTGCTCAATTTGCAGGAAATCAAAAAGCGGGTGGGCCCGGGCCCGAAGATCATCGCGGTGGTCAAGGCCGACGCCTACGGCCACGGCATCGAATTCACCCAGACGATTCAGGACGAGGGCGTGGACATGATGGCCGTTGCCTTTCTGGACGAAGCCATCGCGCTGCGCCAGAAGGGCATCGACCGCTGCGACATTATGATTCTCGGCCTGACTCCCAAAAATCAGATTCCGGATCTGGTCGAATGGGACATTCAGCCGGCGGTCGATTCCCTCGAATTTGCGCGGGCCCTTTCGGAATACAACGTGAAAAACGGCACGGTGACCCGCATCCACGCGAAGGTGGACACCGGGATGGGCCGCATTGGCTTCCGGTGGGACGAAGCGGTGGACGCCATCGCAGAAATCTCAGAAATGCCGGGTATCGAGCTTTACGGGATGTTCACCCACTTTGCGACGGCCGACGAAGCGGACAAATCCTTTACCGAGCTGCAGATGAAGCGCTACCTCGACGTCGTCCGCGGCCTCAAGGCCAAGGGCGTCGAAATTCCGCTGAAGCACGTGGAAAATTCCGCGGCAATCATCGACTTCAGCAAGTCGGTATTCAACGCCGTGCGCCCAGGCATCATTCTCTACGGGCTCTACCCGTCAGACGAAGTCAAGAAGGAAAACCTGAAGCTGCGCCCGGTCATGACCTTCAAATCGACGGTCATGCACCTGAAGACGATCCACGCCGGGGATTCCTGCGGCTACGGCCGGAAGTTCATCGCCGACAGCGACCGGAAAATCGCGACGCTGGCTGTGGGCTACGCCGACGGCTACACCCGGATGCTCTCGGGCAAGGGGACAGAAGTCTATTTGGACGGGCACCGCGCGCCGGTGGTCGGCAACATCTGCATGGACCAGTGCACCGTCGACGTGACCGACGTGCCGGGCGTGAAGGTCGGCGACGAGGTCGAGCTCTTTGGGCCGCACATTCCGGTAGAAGAATTGGCTGAAAAGCTCGGGACCATCAATTACGAGCTGGTCTGCATGGTCAACAAGCGGGTGCCCCGGCTCTACAAATTCTTAGGTGACGAACACCTCGAGGTCGAAATCCTCAACGACGGCTTTTACGGCTCGTTCTAATCAGAGTCGGACAGAGATTCTGGCGGAGTTTTCAGCCGGGCGCGCAGGTATTTGATCGGGATGCCTTTTTCTGAGAACATTGCCTCGTGCTCGGTCGGGTAGTCCTCGAGAGACGAGTAGCGCGGATCTTGGTGAAGGTCTCGGCTGAGCGCCAGGACCTCGAAGCCGGCCTCCTCGAGGTAGCCGAGGGTCGCCTCGAACAAATCGTCGTCGTCGGTTTTGAAGCGCAGCCACGCCCCGGGCGCGAGAAAGGCCTTGTATTTTTCCAGCTGGCGGGTGTGGGTCAGCCGCTTTTTGTGCTTTTTGCGCTTAGGCCACGGGTTGCAGAAATTGATGAAAAGCCCGCCAACGCGGTCCTCTGGGCCGAGAATCTTTTCGATGCGCTCGATGTCCCAGGCGGTGAGCATCAGATTTTCCGGGTCGGCGCCATCGCGTTCAGCGACGACGTTGCGCCGCGTGATGCCGAGCATCGTGTCGATCATGTCGACCGCGAGGTAATTGTTTTCGGGATGGGCGGCGGACATTTTCGCGATGAAATGCCCCTTGCCGCATCCCAGCTCCAGATACAGCGGGTGCGCGGGGGCGGCGAAGCGTGTCCGCCAGTGATTTTTCAAAGTCCAGGGCTCGGCGGCGAAAAACGGGCTGGCTTCCAGCTCGGGCCGCGCCCACGGACGGGGTCGTATATGCATAAGGGCCTCTCCTTTTTTATTTGGTTGATTTTGATTTGAATGTATTTTAATGGAAGACGGGATTTAGAGCAAGGGGGAAGAGAGATGAAAGGGGTTCACGATTCGGAAATTACAGGCAATCCGCTGTACAGCGCGCCGCTGATGCCGCTGATTGCGAAATACGCCGTGCCGTCGATCATCAGCATGCTCGTGTCGGCGGCCTACAACATCACGGACCAGGCCTTCATTGGCCACGTCGTCGGCCTCGTCGGCAACGCCGCGACCAGCGCCTCCTTTCCAGTGGTGACACTGACGACGGCCTTCGCCCTGCTCATCGGCAACGGCAGTGCCGCGGCTTACACGATGGCCGTCGGCGCGGACAAGCGCGACGAGGCGGCGCGCGTCGTCGGGACGGGCACCTTCATGCTGATCCTCGCCGGGGCGCTCATCTTCACGACGATCGTCGGGCTCAAGCAGCCGATATTGATCCTCTGCGGCACGACGAAAACCGTCATGCCCTACGCCAGCGTCTACCTGAAGTACACGGCCTTCGGCCTGCCGATGATGATGTTCGCCAATGCCGGCGCCAGCATCATGCGTGCCGACGGCAGTCCCAACGCGGCGATGGTCGCTTCGGTGAGCGGGGCACTGCTCAACGTACTCCTCGATTACATTTTCATGTTTGTGCTGCACCTCGGCATCCGCGGGGCAGCGCTGGCCACAGTCATCGGGCAGGCCGTGTCCTTTCTGCTCTGCGTGAGCTATTACCCGCGGTTTAAATGCATCAAATTCAATCTGTCGTCGGTGCAGTACCGGACCGATACCGCGGCGCAGATCACCAAGCTCGGCACCGCGAACTTCATCAATCACATGATCATGGTGCTGGTCAACATCGTGCTCAACAACCAGCTGACCCGCTACGGCGCCCTTTCGCCCTACGGCAGCGACATTCCGCTGGCGGTGGCCGGCGTGGTCTCCAAGCTCAACGTCATTCTCGCGGCCTTCGCCGTCGGGCTGGCCCAGGGCTGTCAGCCGGTGGTCAGCTTCAACATGGGGGCAAAGAACTACCCGCGGGTTAAGGCGGCCTACATGACGGCGGTGCGCGCCGCGGTGATTGTCAGCTGCATCGCCTTTGCGGCCTTCCAGCTCTTCCCGCGGCAGATCGCGGGCCTGTTCAGCTCCGGCAGCGCCGCGTATTTCGAATTCGCCGAAAAATACCTGCGTATCTACATGTTCATGATTTTCGTCTACGGGGTGCAGCCGATGACGGTGAACTATTTTGCGAACATCGGCAGCGTCTCCAAGGGCATCACCTTGTCCGTCGCCAGACAGGGTTTCTTCCTGATGCCGCTGCTCGTCTTTCTGCCCAGGCTCTTCGGTATCGACGGCGTGCTCTTCGCCGGGCCGATCGCCGACGCGCTGGCCTTTGGCCTTTCGGTGATCCTGATGCGGGAAAATTTCAGGGAGCTCGACCAAATGGCGGCCGAATCCGGGAAAACCGTGTAAATTCGCCCTTGCAATTTTATAAAAAAATGATACAATACAAAATCATAGTCAAAGGCGTTGATGAAGACGGTGTTTTGAACCCTGTGTCAACCAGAGAGGCGGCTCCTTGAGCTGAAAAGCCGCCGGCACATCAGAACGCGGATCACTTCGGAGCTGGCAGCCTGAACGGAGTAGGGCGGCCCGGGAAGCCGTTAACCTTAAAATGAAGCGGGCCGCAGCGCGGCCAATGCGGGTGGTTCCGCGGTAATCATGGATTATCGTCCCTTTTTGAAAAATCAAAAAGGGACTTTTTTATATTTGTATTGCATTTGAGGAGGAAATATGGCGCGAAAGTTTTCTGAATTGTCCAAGGCTCCTGTGAAGGAAGTCGAAACCCAAATCGCTTCCAAATGGGAAGAAGAAGACATCTTAAACAAAACGATTGAAGCACACGCTGACGACAGCAATTTTGTATTCTTTGAAGGGCCGCCAACGGCCAACGGCAAGCCGGGGATTCACCACGTCCTCGCCCGGACTCTGAAGGATTCCGTCTGCAAGTACCAGACGATGAAGGGCCACCGCGTGCTGCGCAAGGCCGGCTGGGACACCCACGGCCTGCCTGTCGAAATCGAAGTGGAAAAACAGCTGGGCATCCACAACAAGCCCGAAATCGAAGACTACGGTATCGCGAAGTTCAACAAGAAATGCCGCGAATCCGTCTTCACCTACGAAGCGCAGTGGCGCGAACTGACCAAGCGCATGGGCTATTTCATCGATCTGGATCACCCGTACATCACCCTCGATAACAATTATATCGAAACCGAATGGTGGATTCTCGACCAGTTTTACAAAAAGGGCCTGATCTACGAAGGTCACAAGATTCTGCCTTACTGCCCGCGCTGCGGCACCGGCCTGGCGTCCCACGAAGTCGCCCAGGGCTATCAGGAAATCAAGACCAACACCGTCACCGTCGCCTTCAAGCGCAAGGACGCGGACGAATACTTCCTCGTCTGGACGACGACGCCGTGGACCCTCGCCGCGAACATCGCCCTCTGCGTCAATCCGGAAGCGGATTACATCAAGGCCAAGAGCCGCGGCACCGTGTTCATCTGCGCGGAAGTCCTCGCGGACAAGCTCCTCGGCGACGATTACGAAGTTCTCGAACGCATGAAGGGCAAGGACCTCGAATACGTCGAATACGAACCGATCATGCCCTTCGTCCGTCCGGCCAGAGGCAAGGGCTATTTCGTCACCTGCGCCGATTACGTCACCACCGACGATGGGACCGGGGTCGTTCACATCGCGCCGGCCTTCGGTGAAGACGACTACCAGGTCGGCCGCCGCTACAACCTGCCGGTGCTCCAGCCGGTCGGCCTCGACGGCAAATACACGGCGACGCCGTGGAAGGGCCATTTCGTCATGGAAGAAGGCCTCGACATCGAAATCATCAAATGGCTCAAGGAACACGACGTCCTGTTCAAGAAAGAAAAGGTCACCCACAACTACCCGCACTGCTGGCGCTGCAAGACTCCGCTGGTCTATTACGCGAAGCCGAGCTGGTACATCGAAATCACCAAGCTGAAGGATCAGCTCATCGACAACAACAACGGTGTCAAATGGTTCCCGCCCTTTGTCGGCGAAAAGCGCTTCGGCAACTGGCTCGAAAACTTAAACGACTGGGCGCTGTCCAGAAGCCGTTATTGGGGGACCCCGCTGAACATCTGGCGCTGCGACGACCCGGACTGCGGCTGCACCACCTCCGTCGGCAGCCGGAAGGAATTGGCGGAACGGGCCATCGAAGACATCGATGACACCATCGAGCTGCACCGCCCCTACGTCGACGACGTGCACCTGACCTGTCCGAAATGCGGCGGCCGTATGTCCCGCGTGCCCGACGTCATCGACGTCTGGTTCGATTCCGGCTCCATGCCCTTCGCGCAGCAGCATTATCCTTTCGAAAACAAAGAAAAATGGGAAGATCAGTTCCCGGCGGACTTCATTTGCGAAGGGATCGACCAGACCCGCGGCTGGTTCTACTCGCTGCTGGCCATTTCGACCTTCCTCACCGGCAAGTCGCCGTACAAGAACGTGCTGGTCAACGACCTGGTTCTCGACGCCAACGGTCAGAAGATGTCCAAGAGCCGCGGCAACACTGTCAACCCCTTTGAATTGTTCGACAAATACGGCGCCGACGCGCTGCGCTGGTATCTGATGTACGTCAGCCCGGCCTGGACGCCGACCCGCTTCGACGAATCGGGGCTGCAGGAAGTGCGCAACAAATTCTTCAACACGCTGAAGAACACCTACGCCTTCTTCGCGCTGTACGCCAACACCGACGGCATCGACGCCGACGCCATCGCCACGAGCGAATTCGACATCGCCCCGGCGGACCGTCCGGTCATCGACCGCTGGATCTTAAGCAAATACAACCGATTGGTTAAAAACGTCACCGAAGCGATGGATCAGTACAACCACAACACGGTGGTCCACCTGATTCAGAATTTCGTCAATGACGACCTGTCCAACTGGTACATCCGCCGCAACCGCCGCCGCTTCTGGAAATCGGGCATGGACGACGACAAGAAGGCCGTCTACCGCACCACCTATGAAGTCCTCGAAGGGTTGTGCCGCCTGTGCGCGCCGTTCGCCCCGTTTATCAGCGAAGAAATGTACGGCGATCTGACCGGCGCCGACTCCGTCCACCTGGCCGCTTATCCAGTGGCGGACGAAAGCCTGATTTCTGACGACGTCGAAAAGCCGATGGATTTGGTGCGCGATCTGGTCTCCCTCGGCCGCTCCGCCAGAGAAGACGCGAAGATCAAGGTCCGCCAGCCGCTGACCAAGGTCATCATCGACGGCGAATACAAGACCGTCCTCGGCGATCTGACCGAACTTTTGAAGGAAGAGCTCAACGTCAAGCTCGTCGATTTTGAAGACGACCTCCAGTCCTTCCTGAACTTTACCGTCAAGCCGAACTTCAAGGTCGCCGGCCCGATCCTCGGATCAAAGGTCAAGCTCCTCGGCAAGGCCATGGCCACCGTCGACGCCGCGGCCCTCGTCGCCGCCACCTCCGCCGGCAAGGCTTATCCGGTCGAAGTCGAAGGGGAAACCATCGACGTAACGCCGGAAATGGTCGACGTGCGCATCGCCGCGAAGGACGGCTTCGACGTCCAGACCGACGGCGAACACTTCGTCATTCTCGACATGACCCTGACCGACACATTGATCGCCGAAGGGATCGCCCGGGAATGCGTCTCTAAGGTGCAGCAGATGCGCAAGAACCACGATTTCGAAGTGACCGACCACATCGTCATCACCTACGAAGCCGACGCTGAAGCGGCTCAGGCCATCGAAGCCAACGCGGACTTCATCAAGAAGGAAACTCTGGCTGAAGACCTGAAGGCCGGCGCTGCCGAAGAAGAACAGGATCTCAACGGCCACGCCGTGAAGCTCACTGTCGAACGGGTATAAGCTTAATAAAATCAATCAAACGCAAAAAATCCCTGAGTTTTTAAAGCTCAGGGATTTTTTGATGCGTGTCTTTAAGCCTGCCGTTCGGCGAGAAGCCAGGCCATGACGTGGACGGCCTGCTGGAAGCCGCCGGTTTGAATCAAGTTTTCGATTTCGTCCTTGGACAATAGCGCGGCGTTTAAAAACTCGGTCTCGTCGAGGTCCTGCCCCGAGACGCGCCGGCAGTTTTTGGCCCGGTAGATGTGGGCGTAATTGTCGGAAATCGTCGCGTCCGACGGGATGGTCAGCAGGTGGTGCCAGTCGTCCGAGGTGTAACCCGTCTCCTCCTGGAGCTCCCGCTTGGCCGCGGTGAGGGCCGCGTCCTCGGAGACGTCGTCGGCGTCCTTGGCCTTTTCGATGCCGCCGGCCGGGAATTCAGTGGTGACTTCACCGATGCCCTGGCGGTACTGGCGGACGCAGAGGAAGCGCCCGGCCTCGTCTGAGGCGACGATGACGACGTAGTTGCGCCGACTGTAATTGTAGTAGGGCGTAAAAACGCTGCCGTCGGGCATGCGGTAGGTCAGGCGGCGGAAGTCGATCCACTCGTCCTGAACGAGGTGTTCGGTCTTCAGTAACTCCCATTTCAAATTGGGCTGGGTATTGGGTTTATTGTGACTCATGATTCTCCTTTTAAAACAAAAGCCGCCCGGTTGAGGCGGCAAATGGTTCGTTTAAATTCAATTTGCAATTAGTTTAATTTGGTCAAAAACTGGGCGGAGCGCTGGCGCACCGGTCCGGCGATGACGCAGAGCAGCACCGCGTACAGTGGGTAGAGCACGATGTTTTTGACGAGCCGGGCAGTGAAAATCGCCATGAAGGCGTTGCCGTACAGCATCGCGAGCCAGAAGGTGTTGAGCAGCATGTCGATGGCGACGGTGACGACCGCCTGGGCGATGAGCACCTTGACCGTCGACGGCCGCTTGTGCACGATCAGCCCGAAAATCAGGCCGACGAGGGCGTAGCTGACCGTGAATCCCGGGAAGAACGCGCCGGCCGGGTGGACCATGTAGCCGAGAATATCGGACAGGGCGCCGACGGCCATCCCAAGTCCTGGCCCGAGTAGGATGCCGGCGGCCGCGATGGCCATGCTGTTAAACCGGATCTCGAGGGTATTGGTGACCGTGATCGAAAAGAAGGACAGGATGGTGGCGAGGGCGACAAAAAGCGCCGACGCGACGATCCGCCTCGTGTGCATTGATGACATAAAAACCTCCTTTGCAGCAGGTCCTTCGCTACAAAGGAGATCATCTCGGAAGTAGCAACGGGATGCGGAAGGGACACCGTAAGCTTATCGCTTTTCGTCCAGCTGACAACTCCCCGTTCAGCCGGCACTTGACGCGTCCGATCCTACTCTGCTTCATCAATTTTTTTCTATTATATCGGTCCCGGGCGGCGATGGCAAGGGGCGGCCACAAAATTTTAAAAATCCGTTAAAATTGTGAAAAAGTGTAGTCTAATGGAAAATGATATGTTATAATATAACCACAATTGGAGATAGATTGTAGTCCGTGACGCGTAAATCAATTAGGAGAGGATTGAGCGCCGGACAAGCGTGTACATCGAAAGACAATCGGTGTACCGCAGAGGGGGAACAAAGATACGGCCAGACCGTATCTTTTTTTTATGCCTGAATTGTGATAAAATCATCGGTGGTTTTTTTAGAAAGCTTAACGATTTGGATTACGATTAAAAATACGATCAAAAAAAGAGAGGAAGTGAACGGATGGCAACACGATCGAAATTGACCGTCGGTTTGCCGCGGGCGCTGCTTTACCACCGATACGCGGTGCTGTGGCGGACCTATTTCGACGCCCTGGGCATCGACACCGTCGTGTCGGGCGAGACCAACCGCGCCGTCGCCGAAAAGGGCCTCGCCGCTGCGTCAGATGAAATGTGTCTGTCGCTGAAGGTGTACCTCGGGCACGTCGAGACGCTGATCGGCCGCTGCGACCGGATTTTCATCCCGCGGATCGTCGATTTCGGCATCCGCCGGGTCATGTGCACGACCTTTGAGGGGCTGCCCGACATCGCGGCCAATATTTTCAGAGACCGGCACATCGATATCTTGTCCTGCAACATTTCCGTCCAGGGCGGCATCGACGAACGGGACGGCATGGTGCAGATGGGCAGATCACTGGGCTATTCGAAAAAGGAAGCGAAGCGGGCCTACAAGCGGGCCCTCGCGGCCCAGCGCGCCGCCGACGAGGCCGCGGCCGCCGCGGCGGATCAATTGTACAAAAGTGACGGCCTGAAGATCGCGGTCGGCGCCCACCCCTACGTGATGGACGACGATTATTACGGCAGGCCCGTGCTCGATTATTTGAGCGAAATGGGCGTGACGGCCATTCCGGCCTACGCGGTGGACCGCCGGGAGGCGCGGAAGGTGACCAAGCGTCTGAGCCCGACGATGAAATGGGAGGTGTCCCGAGAAATCGCCGGGTCGCTGGCGATGCACCTAGACGACGTCGACGGGATCATCCTGATGAGTGTCTACCCCTGTGCGCTGGATTCGATGGTCAACGACATGCTGGTGCGCAAATTCAGGGACAGCGGCGTGCCCATTGTGAACCTGACGATGGACGCCCAGAGCGGCACCGCCGGGCTTGAAACCCGGCTGGAATCCTTTATCGACATTCTCTCGATGCGGCGGACTGGAAAGGCGGCGAAAGGATGAAAGCGGACAAAAAGGACAAGCACAAGATCGCGTTCCCAATGATCGCCCACTACAACGACGCGGTGCGGTATTTCATCGAGCAGGGGCTGGGCCAGACCTACATCATGCAGCCGGCTATGACCAGGCGGACGATGGCCCTCGGCGAAAAGCTCTCGCCGGATATGGTCTGTACGCCGTTCAAGACGATTCTCGGCTCGATGATCGAGGCCTTAGAGGCCGGCGCCGAGGTGCTGATCATGACGATGGGTTACTGCCGCCTCGGCTATTACGGCGAGCTGGCCGAATCGATTCTCAGGGAGCAGGGCTACGATTTCGACTACGTCAATTTCGCCGAGTACACGACGGGCCGGCCGAAGGATTACCTGAAGGCCGTCAAGGCGATCTGCCCCCACGTGCGCCCGGCCAAGGCGATGGGGGCGCTGCGTGCCGCCCTCGATATGGTCAAATACATCGACGAGGTGGAGTGTCAGTACTACATGAACTGCGGCTTTGAGACCGAGCCCGGCAGCTTCAAGGCCGCGCTGAAGCGTTTCTACCGCGACATGCGCACCGCAAAAACCCGCAGGGACATCGAGGCGGGCTACGAAAACTGCCTGCAGACCTTTGAACGCCTGCCGATCGACAAGGGCCCGAACGCGCTGAAGGTCGGGCTCATCGGCGAGTACTTCACGGTGATGGACGCCTTCTCCAATCTGGACCTTGAACAGGTCCTCGCGGACATGGGCGTCGAGGTGCACCGGTGGATGAACGTCTCCCACCGCAACCTCGATTACCCCGGAGAAAAGAACCTCCACGTGCGCATCAAGGAATACTGCCAGTACGAAATGGGGCCGACCTCGACGGCCAACATCTGGAAGGCAAAGAAATACGCCGAAGACGGCTTCGACGGGATCATCCACGTCAAGTCCGCCGGCTGCACGCCGGAAATCGAGATCATGCCGGTGATCCGCAACATTTCCGAGGACTACAAAATCCCAGTGCTGTTTTTGACCTACGATACCCAGACGGCCACGGCGGGGCTGATGACCCGGCTCGAGGCCTTTTACGATATGATAGCCATGCGAAAGAAGGTGATACAATGAGACAAGAAGCGTATCTCGGCGTTGACGTCGGCTCCATTTCCACGAAGGGCGTCGTCATCGACGGGGACAACCACATTCTGGCCTCGGCCTACATCTGGACCGAGGGCGACCCGATCGGCGCGGTCAAGCGGCTGATCGCCGAACTCGACGGCCAGTTCGACCACGACCGTTTCCAGATTCGGGCGACGGGCACCACGGGCTCGGCCCGCAAGCTCGTCGGTGCGGTGCTCGGCGCGACGGTCGTCAAGAACGAAATCACGGCCCACGCCGTGGGCACGACGACGTTCCACCCGGACGTGCGCACGATCCTCGAGATCGGCGGACAGGATTCGAAAATCATCCTGTTAGAAAACGGCATCGCCATCGACTACGCGATGAACACGCTGTGTGCGGCGGGGACCGGCGCTTTTCTGTCATCCCAGTCGCGCCGTCTCGGCATTCCGGTAGAGGATATGGGCGAGGTGGCGCTGAAGTCGGCCCACCCGACCCACATCGCGGCGCGATGTACCGTCTTCGCCGAATCCGACCTGGTCCACAAGATTCAGGTCGGCCACACGAAGGAGGACATCGTCGCCGGGCTCTGCCAGGCCGTCGTCGGCAATTATTTGAACAACGTCGGCAAGGGCAAGCGCATCCGCGAGCCCATCGTCTTCCAGGGCGGCGTGTCGAAGAACATCGGCGTCGTCAAGGCCTTTGAAAAGGCCCTCGGGGAGCCGGTCATCGTCGATGAAAACGGCCATTTGATGGGCGCCATCGGCGCGGCGATTCTCGCCCGGGGCGGCGAAGCCCGGGCGGACTTCGACTTCGACATCGAGGACATCGCCTTCGTGACCCGGGAGGTCATCTGCGGCCGCTGCCCGAACCGCTGCGAAATCATCTGCGTCTACCGCGACGGCAAGCTCATCGACAGCTGGGGCAACCGCTGCGAAAACGGCGAAATCACGGTGCGTCAGGCACAGGGGAGCCAGGCTTAGGGCACCAAAAAAAGCCGGCGGACTTTTGGTCCGTCGGCTTTTTGCGTGGGATTTATTCAGCCGTTTCCACTGCGACACTGGTGTTGCGGTATTTGCGGCGGAAGGCCGTCGGTGTGATGCCGACGTTTTTCTTGAAGACCTTGCTGAAATAATTGGGTTCGTGGTAGGACAGGTCAAGGGCGATGTTGATGATCGGCGTGTCCGTGTTGATCAGCATGTCCTTGGCGATCTGAATCTTCTGCTGAGTCAGGTAAGTCACGAAATTCATGCCCGTTTCCTTCTTAAAGATTTTCGAGAGGTAGTAGGAGCTCATGTTGGCGTACTCGCCGACCTGTTCCAGGGAAATGTCGTTGGCGGCGTTGCGGTCAATGTAGTTGAGGATGTCCTCGATGGAGCTCTTCCGGTCCGGGTTGGTCTTCATGTGATCGAAGATCTTGCCGATGACTTTCATGATTTCGACCCGCAGGTTGTAGCGGTTTTGGAACTGGCGGGCGAAATGTTTGTGGCCGCTGGTGCTTTTCAGCGGCGAGACGATTTCGTAGCCGCCGTTGTCGTCGGCGACGGTCTGCAGTTCCTTCATCAGGATCTGCACTTCTTTCTGAATCGAGATCAGGTCGAAACCGTAGTGGTCGTAGAGCAGGTCCAGATAGGTCTGCACCGCCTTGCGGCACTGGGCGTATTTCTTGTGCACCACCGCGTAGATAATTTCGCTCATCTTTTCGTCGATGTTGCTGCGGGTGTTGGCCTGCAGCCCTTCGATCGCCTGATTGATCGCGGCGATGAGCTGTTCCGGCCGGATCGGCTTGAGCAGCAGGTCGTCGACCTTGGCCTTGATCGCCTGGTGGGCGAAGTCGAATTCGTTGAAGGCGGTGATCAGGATGACCTTTTTTTCAGGGTCGGCCTTTTTGACCCGGCGCAGCACTTCGATGCCGTTGATTTCCGGGATGTTGATGTCCATCAGGATGATCTGGGGGTCGGTTTCCTCGATGCCCTTCAGGGCGTCCTTGCCCGACGCGGCGGTGCCGACGATTTTCACGTTGGGCGCCTGACCGTTGATGATCATCTGCAGGGCTCTTCTTTCTAAGTGTTCGTCTTCTACAATATATACTTTATACATACTTTCCCTCTTTCTCTTTTCCGTTAACTTACATGGATCCCGGCAGGGTTTTGTTGGGAATCCGGATGATCACGTGGGTGCCCTGGGCGAGCCCCTTGACGTAGGTGATGCCGTAACCCCTGCCGTAGTAGTAGCGCAGGCGCTTGTTGACGTTCTGCACGCCGATGCCCATGCCCTTTTTGCTTTCGTCGGTGCGGAACTCTTCGTTGAGCAGGGCGTCGATTTTTTCGTCAGGGATGCCGTCGCCGTCGTCGATGATGTGGATCAGCAGATCGTGGCCGTCGGATTCGGTTTTGACGGTGATCGTCGACGGCACCTTGCGCGCCTCGACGACGTATTTGATGCTGTTTTCGATGAAGGGCTGGACGACCATGAACGGGCAGAAGGCTTCGTTGAGCGATTCGTCACAGTCGAACACGTAGTTCAGGTGGTCGCCCTGGCGCACCTTCTGGATGTGCAGGAAGTTGCGCGCGTTGTTCAGCTCGTCCTCGAGGCGGACGAAGTCGTTCTCGCCGGTCTGCAGCGTGTAGCGCAGCAGGTCGGAGAAATGGTAGACCATTTCCTGAGTCTGGGTCGCGCCCTCGATCATGGCCAGGCGGCCGATGGTGTTGAGCACGTTGAAAAAGAAGTGCGGGTTGATCTGGGCCTTCAAGGCGCGCAGGTCGGCGTCTCTGAGAGCCGATTCCGCCTCACTTCTTCGGTGGATTTCCATCATCAGCTGTTCGTTGGCTTTTCTGAGCTTTTCCTGGGTCATTCGGGAAGCGGACAGCTCCGCGAGGTAATTGGCGATGGTGTACATCAACTCAGCGGCGGCCTTGACCCGCCCCAGGGTCGAGTGGGGCACGTGTTTGCGAAGCTCGAGAAATTCCGGGTAGTCGGAGAAATCCGTCAGACAGCCCGGCACGCCCATCGGCAGCTGCGCCGCTTCTTCTGGGGGAATGCGGACCTGGCCGGCGAGAATCGCACCGAGGTATTCGCCGCGCACCTGAATCGGCACGGCCATATCGACGAGGCCGCCGTGACAGGTGTAGATTTTCGGCCGCTGGACGCGGTTGGCGTTGCGGCCGCCCATGTCGTCGGAATTGGTGCAGTGCTTGTAAAATTCCGGGATCGTGCGGATCGCGGTGCAGAAGGGCGTGAAGTTGCTGTATTTCAGTACCGGGTCGCCGTTGCGGTCGACGAAGATCGCCGCGACGCCGGTCGCTTCTGAAAAGGCGTCCTGAATGCGCTGGAGCAGCTCCATATCGAAGACGTCCTGAATCTCGAGGGGCGCGGCATCCGCCTCGTCGCTTGTCAAAGTTTTCAGCCGTTTCAGCGGCTGGTCGTCTTCTATTGTATCGTCTGTGTTGTCCGGCATGTCCGGCTTCAAATTCAATGATTTCAGCATGGCTACTATCCTCAAATTGATGTGTGTATTTGTGTGTGTTTTTTGTTTAGTCTATTTGTGTATGCGTTATCAATGATGTCACACTCTCATTATAACATAGTTCGGCCAAATGGGATAATTTTTAGACATTTTTTGGCAAAATCTTACTTGCTTGTTAAAAAAATTAAAAAAAATACGGCTGAATCTGTGCGATGGCGCGCCGTTACTCGTTTACAATACAACCAGATATTGTGGTATTTAAATTTGCACACAACAATAACTTGATTTTGAAGGCCGGCCGCATTATAATAGCTCTGGAGTTTTTGAACCCTGAATACTAATTTAAAAATAAATGATTACACAAGCATGAGAGATCACATAAGGAGGGCAATATGGGTGAAGAGATGCAGGTGATGAACATCATCAAGCGCAGCGGCGAAGAGGTGCGCTACGACAGGAGCAAAATCGTGAACGCCGTGTCCAAGGCGAACGTCGAGGTGGACCCGATCCGCCGGCTCAACCCGAGCCAGATCGAGGCGGTGGCCGACAACGTGGAAAAGCAGCTGCGTCAGTACACCCACGCCGCCAACGTTGAGGACATTCAGGACCTCGTCGAAACCGGCATCATGGAAATGCGCGGCTACGAGGTGGCCCAGGCCTACATGCACTACCGCGACAAGCGCACGGCTCTGCGCCGCTCCAACACGACGGACCGCAAAATCCTCTCGCTGATCAACCGGAACAACGAGCTGGTCAAGCAGGAAAACGCCAACAAGAACCCGACGATTAACTCGACCCAGCGGGACTACATCGCCGGGGAAGTCAGCCGCGACCTGACGCGCCGCCTCTTTTTGCCGGAGGACATCGTGAAGGCCCACGAGGAAGGGATCATCCACTTCCACGACGCCGATTATTTCGCGATGCGCGAGCACAACTGCGATTTGATCAACCTGGACGACATGCTCCAGAACGGGACCGTCATTTCCGGCACGAAGATCGACAAGCCCCACAGCTTTTACACGGCCTGCAACATCACGACCCAGATCGTCGCCCAGGTCGCCTCGAATCAGTACGGCGGCCAGAGCTTTTCGCTCTATCACGTGTCGAAATTCGTCGACGTCAGCCGCCAGAGCCTGAGAGCCCGCACCCGGGCCGACCTCGAATCGGCGGGCATCGCCGCCAGCGACGAGCAGGTCAACCAGATTGCGGAACGCCGCCTCAAGAAGGAAATCAAAAGCGGGATCCAGACGATTCAGTACCAGCTGATCACGCTGATGACCTGCAACGGTCAGGCGCCTTTTGTGACGATGTTCATGTATTTGGACGAAGCGCCGGAAGGCCAGCCCCGGGACGACTTGGCGCTGTGCATCGAAGAGGTGCTCAACCAGCGCATCCAGGGCACGAAGAACGCCCAGGGCGTCTGGGTGACCACCACCTTCCCGAAGCTGATCTACGTCCTCGACGAAGACAACATCGAACCGGGCACGCCCTACTACTATTTGACCGATCTGTCGGCGCGGTGCACCGCGAAGCGCATGGTGCCGGACTACATCTCGGCCAAGGTGATGAAACAGCTTAAAAACGGCAACGTCTACACCTGCATGGGGTGCCGCTCCTTCTTGACCGACGAACCGACGATCACCAATCCCGACGGCAGCCACAAGTTCTACGGCCGGTTCAACCAGGGCGTCGTGACGATCAACCTCGTCGACGTGGCCTGCTCCTCCGGCGGGGACGAAGACAAGTTCTGGCAGATCCTCGACGAACGCCTCGAGCTCTGCCACCGGGCGCTGCGCTGCCGTCACGAACGCCTCCTCGGCACGCCCTCGGACGTGGCGCCGATTCTCTGGCAGCACGGGGCGCTGGCCAGACTGAAGCCCGGCGAAACCATCGACAAGCTGCTCTTCGGCGGCTACAGCACCATCTCCCTCGGTTACGCGGGGCTTTACGAAATGTGCCAGTACATGACGGGCAAATCCCACACCGATCCGGAAGCAGAGCCCTTCGCGCTGGCCGTGATGCAGCGGCTCAACGACAAGTGTGCCGAATGGCGGGCGGCGGAAAACATCGCCTACTCGGTCTACGGGACGCCGATGGAATCCACGACCTATAAATTCGCGAAATGCCTGCAGAAGCGCTTCGGGATCATCCCCGGCGTGACGGACAAGAATTACATCACGAATTCCTACCACGTCCACGTCACCGAGCCCATCGACGCCTTCACGAAGCTGAGCTTTGAATCAGACTTCCAGAAGCTTTCGCCGGGGGGCGCGATCTCCTACGTCGAGGTGCCCAATATGCAGGAAAATATCCCGGCGGTGCTGGCCGTGATGCGCCACATTTACGACCACATCATGTACGCGGAGCTGAACACCAAGAGCGATTACTGCGAGGTCTGCGGCTACGACGGCGAAATCAAGGTGGTCGAGGACGACGCCGGCAAGCTCGTCTGGGAATGCCCGAACTGCGGCAACCGCGATTTAGACAAGATGTCGGTGGTGCGCCGGGTCTGCGGCTACCTCGGCGGCGCCACGGGCTTTAACCAGGGCCGCACCCAGGAAATCGCCGAACGGGTGCTCCACCTCTGATGGTCATGCATTACGCCGACGTCCACGCCCACGACATCGCCAACGGGCCGGGTGTGCGCCTCTCGCTCTTCGTCTCGGGCTGCACCCACCACTGCCCGGGGTGCTTCAACGAGGTCGCCCAGGATTTCGATTACGGCAAAGTCTTTTCTGAAGATGTGCAGAACCGGCTGCTGGATCAGATCGCCGCGCCCTATTACTCGGGGGTGACCCTCCTCGGCGGGGAGCCGATGGAGCCGGCCAACCGGGCGGCGCTCCTGCCCTTCGTGAAGCAGATCCGCGCCCGCTACCCGAAGCTGTCGATCTGGTGCTACTCGGGCTACACCTACGAGGCGCTCGAACAGGACGCGTCTGAAATGCTCGCATTGCTCGACGTCCTCGTCGACGGGGAGTTCGTGCAGGATCAGAAGGACGTGACGCTGCTCTACCGCGGGTCCGCCAACCAGCGGCTCATCGATTTGAACAAGACTCGGGCCGCCGGCAAAATTGTCCTCTGGGACCCGGGCACCGTGTCGATGTCGCGCCTCTCGCATTAGCGGCTTTTTAGAGGCCTCGTAAAAATTTGGGTGAGATTTTTGTCATCTCAATGGAAATCGCGGGGATTGTGCTATAATGGAAATTGATATTGGGAAATAGCCAGTCTGTTTCCAAACGAGGAGGTATATCTGGTATGAAAATTGTATTGCTTGAACCCTTGGGTATCAGCGCCGATAAGCTGAAAGCACTCGGCGATTCCATGACGGCCCAGGGCCACGAATTTGTCAGCTACGACACTTTGGCTAAGGACGAAGCGGAACAGATCGAACGCATCGACGGCGCGGACGTCGTGATCATCGCGAATCACCCGCTGCCGGGCGCGGTCATCGATTCCGACCCGAATCTGAAGATGATTTCCGTCGCCTTTGTCGGCATCGACCACGTGGACGTCGAAGCCTGCAAGCGCCGCGGCATCCGCATTTCCAACACCGGCGGCTACTGCAACGACGCCGTCGCCGAATTGGCGGTCGGCCTGACCCTCGACTGCCTGCGCAACATCACCGCGTGCAACGTGGCCGTTCAGGCGGGCAAAGGCAAGGCTGGTCTCCAGGGCTTTGAACTGGCGGGCCGCACCGTCGGCATCGTCGGCACCGGCGCCATCGGCATCCGCACCGCCGAAATCTTCAAGGCCTTCCACTGCAATCTGATCGGCTACAGCCGCAGCGAACGCGACGCCGCGAAGGCCCTCGGCCTCGAATACAAATCCTTGGACGACGTCATGGCCGAAGCGGACATCGTCTCGGTGCACACCCCGCTGACCCCGGACACCAAGGGACTGATCGGCGCCAAGCAGATCGGCGAAATGAAGCCCGGCGCGATTTTGATCAACACCGCTAGAGGCCCGGTCGTCGACACCGATGCGCTGGCCGAAGCGCTGAAGGCGAAGAAGATCTACGCCGGTATCGATGTGTACGAAAAGGATCCGCCATTGCCGGCAGACCACCCGCTGCTCGGCTGCCCGAACCTGGTCTGCACGCCTCACGTCGGCTTCGACACGAAGGAATCCATCGACCGCCGCGCGGACATGGTCTTCGAAAACATCACCGCTTGGATCGACGGCAATCCGATCCGCGTGATGCTCTAAGTTTTCAATTCAATTTCATATTGAGCACTGCAGCGCAGCAGAACAGCCGCGCTGCTTTTTTTGTTTTGTCGAGCAAATGACCGGATTTTTATTTTTTAGAAAACGTATAAAGCGTGTATTTTGCGGAGTACATCGCATTTTAGGCTAGACTTCACTTAAAATTTAATGTAGACTGATAACATTACCAATTTTATAATTAAAAATTTACGCAGGAGGTGGCAGAATGACAGCGGAACAGATACGCCGGGACGAGCTGAGAGACTGGCTCGACGGCATTGCCGCGTTCAACGCGACGCCCGGCGAAGGGATCACCCGCGGGGTGTACACCCCCGAATTTGAGGACGCGCGCCGCTACGTGATCGGCGAGATGCAAAAGCTCGGGCTGACGGTCCGGGAGGACTGTCTCGGCAACATCTTCGGGGAATACCCGGGGACGGACCCGAACGCGGCGCCGGTGTGGACGGGCTCTCACATCGACACGGTGCCTAACGGCGGCAAGTACGACGGGCTGGCCGGGGTGTTCGCCGGACTCGAGGCGGTCGCGGCGATGCGCCGCGCCGGGGTGCGCCCGAAGCGGACGATCTCGGTCAACGTCTACGCCGGCGAGGAAATGAGCCGGTTCGGCGTGTGCTGTATCGGCAGCCGCGGGCTTTCGGGCCGCCTCTCCCTCGCGGATCTGAAAAATCACGCGGACCCGTCGGGGACAAGCCTATACGACGCCCTTAAAAGTTTAGGCTACGCGCCGGAGGATTTCGATCAGACCTTCCCCCACAAGGCGCCGATTCACGCGAGTCTCGAGCTGCACATCGAGCAGAACGACAAGCTGGAACAAGCCGGGGTGCCGGTCGGGATCGTCACCGGCATCTGCGCGCCGACCAATATGATCTGCGAGGTCGACGGCGTCCAGTCCCACGCTGGGGGCACAAGCATGACCGACCGCCGGGACGCCTACATGGCGGCGGCGGAAATGGCGCTCCTCCTCGAAGAGCTGGCCAACACCTCGACCAGTGACTACATCACCGGGACTATCGGCGAAATCACGCTGATGCCGGGGGCGGCCAACGTCATCCCGGGGAAGGCCGAGTTTACCGTCGATATCCGCTCGGTCAGCGCCGAGGACAAGGACGAGCTCGTCGAAAATCTGCGGGCCGGCATGCGCGCGATCGCCGAACGGCGGGGCGTGGACGGGACGCTGACGCCGCTGAACAACGACGCGCCGCTGCGCTGCGATGCCCATTTGAGCGCGGTGCTTCGGGATCAGGCCGACGCCCTCGACATTCCCCACATGGATTTGATCAGCGGGCCCTATCACGACAGCCTGATGCTCGGGGATCTGGCGCCGGCGGCGATGGTTTTCATCCCGTGTGAAAAAGGGATCAGCCACGACCGCGCGGAAAACATTGACGACGACGATCTGGTCAAGGGGACGGCGGTGCTCGCCGAGGCTCTGGCCAAGATCGCGGATGAATAAATTCTTACCAAAACCAGGAGTATAGCGATGAGCAAGAAAAAACGCATTGGCATTATCGGAGGGGGGATTTCGGGAACGGCCCTGGGCTTCAACCTGAGCCTTTACGACGATGCGGACGTGACGCTGTTTGAAAAGGGGCGTATCGGCTGCGGCACCACGGCGAAATCCGCCGGGACGGTCTGCCTGTTCGACGATTCCCTGAACAACCGCTACTGGGACGTCCGTCTCTACGGCTTCGAAACCTATTTGGAAATGGAACGGGAACGCAAGGGCTCGGCCGGCTTCGACAAGACCGGCACCCTCGTCTGCGCGACCTCTGAAAAGGAAGTGGCCCGGATCAAGGCCGGGATCGCCCTGGCCGAATCCGCCGGCTACACCGGGGAATACATCACTGACAAGGCCCGGATCAAACAGATTCTGCCGATGCTCAACACGGACACGATCCTCGGGGCGGGCTACACCGCGGACGACGGCTATTTCGACGGGACGATGATCTCCAACACCTTTGCCCAGAAGATGGAAGCGAACGGCGCGACCATCCTCCGCGGGGCGGATGTCACGGAAATCGTCATCGAAAACGGCACCGCCAAGGGCGTCAAGACCGCTGACGGCGACCGCTACGACTTCGACGTCGTCGTCGACTGCACCGGACCGTGGAGCCGCTTCACCGGGGAAATGGCCGGGCTCGACGTGCCGATCTGGCACACCAAGGCCGAAGCCTTCTTCGTCGTGCCGCCGGAAAAGCATCTGGACTACGTTTTCCCGATTTTGAAATTCCCGGCCTTTTACGCGCTGCGCGCCGGCAACAACATCTTCATCTGCAAATCCCACCTGTCGATGAACCTCGACGACCCGATGCACGCGGGCCAGTGGGATCCGGACCGGCTGCCTGAACGGGAAGGCACCGACGATTATTTCATCGATTTCCTGTTCCACCAGTTCGAAAAGAACGTGCCGGGGCTGACCGACGCGGGGCTGAACTCCTCGTGGCTGTCCTACCGGGCGGAAACCCGGGATTTCCTGCCGATCGTCGGGGATACGCCGGTGAAAAATTACCTGCTCGCGACGGGCTACGGCGGCAACGGCGTCATCGAAGCGCCGGCGGTGAGCCGCGACCTGGCGAAGTACATCATGCGGGGAGAATCGACGCTGCTGCTCGAAGAGTGGGCGTTCTCCAGATTACTGAAAGACAAAGGGGAATGATATGAAAATAGCGATTTGTGTCAAATACGTGCCGGTGGACAGCAAAGTCCAGGTTGACCCGGCGATTCACGCGCTGCTCCGGGGCAGCGGCGCCGGCGAAATCAATCCGAGCGACCGATACGCCGTGGAAATGGCCCGGCGCCTGAAGAAAGACGGCGACACCCTCGACGTGTTCACGATGGGACCGGCGGACGCGGTCCGCGCGCTGAAGGTCGTGCTCGCCCTGGGCGCGGATCACGCCTACCTCTTAAATGACAAGGCCTTTGCCGGCAGCGACACCCTCGGCACGGCGAAGGTGCTGGCGGCGGCCCTGACTCAGTACGGCCCCTACGACGTCGTCCTGATGGGCAGCGCCTCTAACGACGGCGCCACCGGACAGGTCGGCCCGATGCTCGCTCAAATGCTCGGCGTGCCCGACGTCACAAATGCTGTGGAAGCCGAAACAGACGGGAAAACAGTGGTCCTCAAGAAAAAAGACGGCAATACTTTGTACACCTTAAAAACGGCGCTGCCGGCGCTGGCCTCTGTGCCTTTCGGCGCGAACACGCCGGAACTGCCGACCCTGCGCCATCAGGTCGCGGCGAATCAGCGGGAATTCGACACCGTAAGCGCGGCGGATCTCGGCCTCGATCCGGATACCCTCGGTCAGGCCGGCGCGAAATCCATCGTGACCGATACGGTGAATGTGACGGCACAGAAACAGGGTCTCGAATTCATCGGCAGTGTCGACGAAAAGGCCAGAGACTTTGCCGATACGGTCGATGAAATCCAACAAGCAATAGGAGGTGGCAAACATGCCTAAGACAGCGGTATTCACTTGGCTGAAAGACGGGAAGCTTTCAGACCGGATCGCCCAGCTCGTAAATGACGGCGTGCAAGCGGCGGCAGAACAGCCGGTATCCCTGTACGTGTTCGGCGACGGCGCAGACGCAGGTCTGGCGAAGGACGTGGCCTTTACCGGCGTGGACAAGCTCGTCATCGTGAACACCCCGGGCCTCGCCTTCTATCAGACGGACGCCTTGGGCCAGGCGGCGGCGGAAGCCGTTCAGGCGGACGGCATTGACGTCGTGGTCGCTGAAGCGGAACCGGCGGGCCAGGCGATTTTGTCCCGGGCAGCGGTGATCACCGGGGGCGGCATGACCTCCGACTGCACCCAATTGCGCTTTGAAGGCGGCAGCATCCGCCAGATCAAGCCGTCCTTTGGGGCTCAGGTTATGGTGGCCTGCGAAGTGAAAGGCACTCCGGCCTACATGACGATGAAAAACAACGGCACGGCGCCGGTCCCGCCGGACGGCGCGGTCTTAACGCCGGAACTGCGCACTTATGACGGTGCGTCGGCGATCACCTGCACAGGCACCGAACCCCTGCCCGAAAGCAGCCACCTCACCGGGGCGGACGTGGTGGTCGTCGCCGGCAAGGGCGCGATTGAAAGCGGCCAGTTCGAAGCCGTCAAGGCCTACGCCGACAAAATCGGCGCGGCACTGGCCGGGAGCCGCCCGGTGGCCGACCAGGGCTTCATCCCCTTCGACGACCAGATCGGCGAATCCGGCACCGTCATCCAGCCGAAGCTGTGCATCATTTTCGGGGTGTCCGGAGCGATCCAGTTCACCGAAGGGATCAAGGGTGACGGCAAAATCATCGCTGTCAACAACGACCCCAACGCGCCGATCCGCGGCTTTGCCGATGTGTTCATCTGCGCGGATATGGGCGAGCTGCTCATCGCGATGAACGCGCAGGATTAAAATATTTCAGGCAAATAAAAAATGCTGGGCCAGATGGCTCAGCGTTTTTTTATGGGGGCGTGGCGAAACAACTTGAAATTATCACGAAAACGTGATAAAATACAGCAAACGATAAGGAGTTGACCATGCCAACGTTAGCGAGATTTTACGGCATTACCATGCGCATGTATTATCAGCAGTCGGAGCACAATCCGCCGCACGTGCACGCGCAGATTGGCGATATGTCGGCAGAAATCGAAATTAAAACGGGAGAAGTACTAGACGGCAATTTGCCGAAAAAGGCATTAGCACTGGTGAGGGAATGGGTTCATCTGCATCAAGACGAGCTGCTCGCCGTCTGGGAAACGCAGGAATTTAAGAAAATTGCACCACTTAAGAAGTGAGGTGAGTATATGTTTCACAAAATTAAAGCTGTGAATGCGCTGGCGGATTACGAACTGAGCGTTCAGTTTGCTGAGGGCGTGACGAAAATTTACGATGTCAAGCCGTTGTTTGACAAATGGCCGGCCTTTGAAGCGCTCAAGAAATCGAAGCCGCTATTCAGCCAGGTGAAAGTCGATGTCGGCGGATACGGCGTGATTTGGAACGACGCGCTGGATCTCTCCTGTGATGAATTGTTCGAAAACGGCAAAAGGATTGAAACCCCCTTTGATAATCTGATCGCGTTTACCGACGCGACGCAGCTTTGGGGCCTCAACGAAAGCACCCTGCGCAAAGCGATCTCCTACGGTAAGTTGATTAACGGCGTCGACGCCTGCAAATTTGGCAAGCAATGGGTCATCTCGCGAAAAGCGATGACGCGTGAATACGGCGCGCCAAAAAAATAAGCATCTGCTCAAAGCAGATGCTTTTTTCTTTACCATTTTTCAGAATGGATCACCCCGTCGTCCAGGGCGTCGGGATCGTGGCCTTCCGGCGCTTCGTCGATCGGGCCGAGGGCGAGGATCGCTTCGAGGCGGTTATTCACCGGAAAGCCGAGGACGTCGCGGGCGTAGTCTTCAGCGGACTTGCCTTCCACGTCCGACGGGCGCAGGCGGATCTGCAGCCAGCAGGAGCCGAGGCCGAGGTAAGAGGCCATCAGGTGCATCTGGGTCATTGCGACGGCGTCGTCTTCGATCCAGGTGTCCGAGCGGTTTTCGTCGCCGAGGACGGCGATGGCGGCCTTCGCGGTGGTCAGCATCTTTGCGCCGCCCTTGCGGCAGCCGACGAGCTTCTGAATGGTTTCCGGGTCGCGGATGACGATGAAATCGTAGGGGTAGATGCCCTTGCCGGACGGGCCGAGGCGGCCGGCCTTGAGAATCGCGTCGAGATCGGCGTCAGCGATGTCGCGGTCCGCGTAGGTGCGCATCGAACGGCGGGCGCTCATGCATTTGAGTAAATCGTTCATACTGTTCATTCCTTTCGCTTTTTAATATTTTCCGTTGTTATTTTAAGTTTAGGCCATTTGTTTTCGATTTTCAAGATGGCTGACACAAGAATTTTAATACGAATGTTATGCCACACAAGGAGTCGATCCCGGAGGAATGCCCAATTTCCTTGAATTTTTCGGCCATTTCGGCGGCGTTAAAAACAGATTGATCGCTGGCGAAAAAATTTAAAATAATTTTCGAGACGTACCCTTCGGCGGCGCAGTTGATAAAGGCGGCGGACAGCGGATGGGTTCGCTCCTCCAGGTGAGTCAGCTCGCTCAACAGGTAGGGCACCACCGGGTGATACCAGGCGCCGACGGCGCGGAAAGCGGCAAATACCCCGCAGAGGAAATCGTCGCCGCTGGGGGTCAGCCCCGGCCCAAGACCGGCAAGCTGACAAAGGGCAGCGGCAAAGCCCGCGCCGTCTAAGGCGAGAAAGGCCGCCTTGGCTTTTGCAAGCGTTTCGTTCACAGCGGCAGTAAAGAGATCGCCGTCACTTTTCGGCGCGTCGGAAAAGAGCGGACGAAAGCCCGCGGTGATATCACCGCAATGATCGAGAATCGCGTCGGCGCGGTCGGCGTAGGTCTTGGCGAGTCCTAGCCCCATTTTCATGCCCTTTATCCGGTAGGCGTCCCGGTCGGTGTCGGCCTCCGTCATCAGACGGGTCTGTTCAACCGCGGTGTCGCCTGTCACAGCGAGGACGGCGTTTTTAAGTTGGATCGCGCCGCGGCCGACGGTGACGGCGTCCCCTTGAGCGGCTGCGAGGTCCGAGAGGGGAAAATCGCAGCGGACAGTCAGCGGCGAGACGGGCGAGTCCGCAGGCTGCAGCGCAATGAGCTGCCCGTGAACCATCAGGTTGATCGCGCCGTCATACACGGAGTGGACGGTGCCGGTCTGCGGGTGCTTGGCGTTGAGCCAGGGCTCGGTGTAGTCGGTGGTGGATAACAATTTGTATTTCATGGCATCCTCGTTTGATTATTTTTATAGGCTTTTTTTTTTATCATATCATGAAAAGGGTGTTATAACCTGATTCTTTAGATTTTAGCATAATTTATGCAGTTTTAAGAAAAAATTCTTGCATTTCTACGGGTATGCGTTTACAATAGATTTAGAAAATTAAAAAATGGTTGAATACTTTTCAGAAACTTCAAAAATATTTTAATTTCAAAAGATTCTGGCCGGCAGTTATTGACAAGCTGCCCAATGTCCGTTATAGTGTGTGTATACAATATGGAATACTGAAAAGGCAAGGGCGTCAGAAGGTTTTACTTTTGGCGCCCTTTTTTAAACGGATAATTGAAAAGAAATACATTTTAGAAATTATCAAGTGAAAAGCGGTTAATCAGGCTAAACGTACAGGGAGTTTAAAATCAGGAGGAGCACAATGTACGATTTATTTATTAAAAACGGCAAACTAGTCACACCGGAAATGGTGCAGGACGGCGGCATCGCCGTGAAGGACGGCAAGATCGCGGCAGTGCTGGCGCCGGGGGTCGACGTCGAAGCGGAAAAAGTCATCGACGCCGGCGGCAAATACGTTTTCCCGGGGGCCATCGACACCCACGCCCATTTGAACGACCCGGGCTACGAATGGCGCGAAGATTACGCCCACGGGACGGCCGCGGCGGTGCTCGGCGGGTACACGACGGTTATCGACATGCCTCTGCAGAACGAACCGGCGATGACCACCGGCGAACTCTTCGACATTAAAGAAGCGAAGGTTTCCCAGGAAGCTTATTCAGATTACTGCTTCTGGGGCGGGCTGATCCCTGACAATTTCGGCGACTTGGCCGATCTGGACGACAAGGGCTGCGTCGCCTTCAAATCTTTCATCGGGCCGGTGTCGCCGGACTACAAGCCTCTCAACTACGGGCAGGTTTACGAAGCGATGAACATCATCAAAAAATTCGGCGGCCGCGCCGGCTTCCACTGCGAAGATTTCTCGATGATCAAAGAAGGGGAAGCGAAGATGAAACGGGAAGGCCGCCTCGATTGGCAGGGCTTCCTCGATTCCAGAACTGTCGCCGCGGAAATGGTCGCGACGGACGCGGTCATCGAAATCGCGAAGGCGACGGGCTGCAAGGCCCACATCTGCCACGTGTCCAGCCCTGACGTCGCCCAGAAGATCAAGGAAGCGCAGCAGGCCGGCTACGACATCACGGCGGAAACCTGCGCCCATTATTTGAGCTTCACCGGCCAGGACACCATCGACAACGGCGAGCTGTTCAAATGCGCGCCGCCGCTGAGAAGCCGGGAAGAGGTGGAACGCCTCTGGGGCTACGTCGTCGACGGCACCTTCTCCGGCATCGCCTCGGACCACTCGCCCTGCGCGCCAGACGAAAAGTACAAGGAAATCCTCGGCCAGAAGATCGAAAACGTCTTTGACGTCTGGGGCGGCATCAGCGGCATCCAGAGCTGTGTCCAGGCGGCGTTCTCCGAAGGGGTTGTCAAGCGGGGCATCTCGCCGAGCGTCCTCGCGACGGCGATGGCGAAGAATCCGGCCAAGGCCTTCGGCATCTACGGCAGAAAGGGCGACATCCGTCCGGGCTTCGACGCCGATTTCGTGATCATCGATCCGGATAAGGAATGGGAAGTCAAGGCGGAAGATCTGCTCTACGTCAACAAGATTTCGGCCTTTGTGGGCATGAAGGGCAAGGGCCTGCCGGTGTGCACCGTGGTGCGCGGCATGGTCATGGCGGAAGACGGCAAGGTTGTCGGCGAACAAGGCGCCGGCGAGCTCATCAAGCGCATTAAATAGGCATTTAATTTATAAGCATCCGAATAGAAAGGGAATCATTCATCATGCTGAAAGAAAACAAGACTTTGAATCCAGAGCTGGCGAAAAGCGTCAACGCCGATCTGCTGCCGACCGACGAGCGGATCATGGACCCGCTGTCCTACGGGGCGAGCTTCATGGGCGGCTGCGTCTCTATCGGGACGTTTTCCATGGGGGCGAGCCTCATCGGCGCGCTGACCATCGCCCAGGCCATCATCGCCATGTGCATCGGCTGCGCGGTCATCGCCGTCGCGCTGGTTTTAATCGGCAACTGCGGCCACAAGTACGGCGTGCCGTTCACGGTTCAGGCGCGGTCGAGCTTCGGCTTCGCCGGGCTTAAGATTCCGGGTTTCATGCGTGGGATTCCGGCCATCGTCTGGTTCGGTTTCCAGAGCTGGGTCGGCGCCGGGGCCATCAATTCCTGCCTGAAGATCCTCTTCGGCTTCAGCAACATGCCGATCGTTTTCGCGCTGTTCACCATCCTTCAGGTCGCCCTGGCTATCAAGGGCTTCAAGGAAATCAAATGGCTCGAAAACGTGTCTTGTGTGTTTATTATCGGGATTTTGATTTACATGCTTTACGTCGTGAATACCAAGTTCGCGGGGCAGATCGGCAACGCCTTCAGCGGCATCAAAGGCACCTGGGGCATGCCCTTCTGGGCGGCGACGACTTCCTTCCTCGGGATTTACGCGACGATGATCGTCAACGCCTCGGACTACAGCCGCAACCTGAAGAAAAAGACGGGCGCGGCCGCGACGGGCAGCATTTACGCCGTGGCGATTTTGCCGGTGACGCTGTTCATGGGGTTAATCGGCCTGTTGGTCACCGCTGCGACGGGCAACTCCGACCCGGTGGTGGTCTTCTCGACGACGATGAATTCCAAGGTCCTCACCATTTTGACCCTCGCCTTCATCGCCTTCGCTCAGGTGACGACCAACGTCCTCAACAACATTGTCCCGCCGGCCTACGTCCTCGTGGAATCCTTCAATATGAAATGGTCGTGGGCGACGATCATCGTCGGCGCGCTGTCAGTGGTCGTCATGCCGTGGCGCCTGGTCACGGCCCAGTCCGCCGCGGGGCTGTCGCTGTTCACCCGGTTCTACTCCGCCTTCCTCGGGCCGATTTTCGCGGTCATGGTGGTGGATTACTACATCCTGCGCAAGCAGCGCCTGGACGTCAACGACCTCTACGACAAAAAGCACTCGCCCTTTAAGGGGATCAACTGGGCGGCGGTCATCGCCATCATCGTCGGCTCGGCGGTGTCCTGCCTGGTGATGGATTTGTCCTGGTACATTTCGCTGGTTCCCACTGGCGTCGTCTACTACCTCTTGATGCGCTACGGGCATTTCGCCGGGATCGACCGCTTCCGCAAAGGCACCATTTTCGACACGGCAGAAGACGCCGCTTCCGCCGAAGAAGCGGCATAAAATATTAACGGAAAATCACTTGGAGAGTAAGGAGTGTAACATGTACGATTTATTGATTACAAACGGCAAGCTCGTCACGCCGGACCGGATCTTCGACGCGGTCATCGCGGTCAAGGACGGCAAATTCGCAGGCTTCTTCGCCCCGGGAACGGACGTCGAAGCGAAAGAAACGGTCGATGCCAAAGGCAACCTCGTCTATCCGGGGATCATCGACTGCCACGCCCACTTGAACGAACCGGGCTTCGAATACCGGGAAGATTTCGAAACCGGCTCCAGAGCCGCAGTCGCCGCAGGGTGCACCACCCTCATCGACATGCCGCTGAACAACGACCCGTCCTTGATGAACAAGGAAATTTTCGATCTGAAGATGAGCAAGATTTCCCGCCATTCCTACGTGGACTACGGCCTTTGGGGGGGCCTGGTCGGGGATTTCGACGACAAGCCCGACTCGGTGAAGAACAACATGGCCGACCTCCTCGATCTCGAAGCCTGCGGCGTCGCGGCCTTCAAGGGGTTCACCTGCCCCAACGGCCCGCTCTTCCCGACGGTCAACCTCGGCAACATCAGAAAAGCTCTGGAAATCTTAAAGCCCACCGGCGCCCTCTGCGGCTTCCACTGCGAAGAATACGGCCAGGTGCTGGAACGGGAAAAGGAAGCCAAGGCCAAGACGAATCAGACCCGCGAACAGAAGATCCGCGACTTCCTCGACGCCCACGACGTCTGGACCGAATACGTCGCGACGAAGAACGTCATCGACATGGCCCGGGCTACCGGCGCCCGCGTCCACATCTGCCACGTGTCCCACCCGATGGTGGCCCAGGTGGTCAAGGACGCCCAGCACGAAGGTCTAAAGGTCACGGCGGAAACCTGCCCCCACTACCTCGGCTTCACCGAAGATTTCGTCTTCGAAAAGGGCGGCCCGGCCAAATGCACCCCGCCGCTGCGCACCCAGGACGCGGTGGACGGCCTCTGGGATTACGTCCTCGACGGGACCCTCTCCTGCGTCGGCAGCGACCACTCGCCGGCCGCGGACGAAGAAAAGGACAACGCCACCAAGGACATCTGGCAGGCCTGGGGCGGGCTCAATTCGATCCAGTATTTCCTGCCGATGATGTTCGACATGACGGTGCACCAGAAGAAGCTCTCGCCGACCCTCATCGCGAAAGTCATGGATTATAACCCGGCGAAGATCTTCAGCTTCTGGGGACGCAAGGGCGGCTTCGAAATCGGCTTCGACGCGGACATCGTCATCCTCGACCCGGAAAAACCGTGGACCTGCGAACAGGACAAGCTCTACACCAAGGGCCACGTCTCCTGCTTCGACGGCTTAAGCGGCAAGGGCGCCCCGGTGAAGACCTTCATCCGCGGGAACCTCGTCGCCGAAGACGGCCGCTATATTGAAGACGCCAAAGGCAGCGGCGAATTTATCAAACCCCTGAAATAAGCAGTGTAAAGGAGTATTTCACAAATGGCAAAAGACAACACACCAAACGCCGAGGCGGAAGTTAAGGAAAACGCCTCGCTCAAACCCTTAAAGGACGAAGAGCGCAGCATGGGCTGGGGCTCGTACACGATGCTCTGGCTCGGCGGCTGCATCTCCATCGGGACCCTCACCATGGGCTCGGCCCAGCTGGACAAGGGTTTGAACCTGATGCAGATTTTCCTCGCAGTGCTGATCGGCTCGCTGGTGCTCATCGTCGGCATCTGCCTAAATGACACCTTCAGCTACAAGACCGGCGCCCCCTACGCGGTGCAGCTCAAGAGCGCCTACGGCACCAAGGGCAGCGTCATCCCGGTCATGATCCGGGGCCTGCCCGCCATCGTCTGGTACGGCTTTCAGACCTGGCTCGGCGGCAGCGCGATCAACCAGATTTCCATCGCGCTGTTCCACTACAACAACGTCTGGCTGTTCTTCTTCGTCTTCCAGGCGATCCAGATCTTATTGTCGATCAAGGGCTTCCAGGGGATTAAATGGGTCGAAAACGTCGGCGGCGTCGTCATCGTCGCGGCGATGTTCTACCTGCTCTACATCTGCGTGTCCAAGTACGGCGGGGTGATTCACAACAACCTCGGCACCCTCAAGCCGACTTGGGGCATTCCGTTCATCGCGGCGTGCATCGCCTTCTTCGGCAATTCCACGACGGTCATGCTCAACGCCGGGGACTATTCCAGGGAGCTCAGACGCGGGTATTCGGCGCCGAAGCGCGGCGCGTCCTACCTGATCGCGATGGTGCCGGCGACGGTCCTCCTCGGGATCATCGGTGCGATGGCCTCCACCGCGACGGGCATCGCCAACCCGATCAACGCCTTCGGGACGATGGTGGACAACGTGTTCATCAAGGTGGTGGTCCTGGCTTTCATCCTCTTCGCGCAGATGACGACCAACCTGGCCTCCAACGTGGTGCCGCCGGCCTACGCCTTCATGGACGCCTTCCACATGAAGCACAAGACCGCCGTCATCCTCGTCGGGATCCTCGCGGTGTGCACCTGCCCGTGGATTCTGACCAACGACGCTTCGGCCGCCGGGCTCGACGTCTTCGTCAAGATTTACACGGCGTTCTTCAGCCCGATTTTCGCGGTTTTGATCGTGGATTACTACATCCTGCACAAGCGCCACTTCACCGACGATCAGCTCAGTGATCTCTACGCAGAAAACAGCAGCCGCGCCGGCATCAACTGGGCGGCGATCATCGCCACGGCCGTCGGCGCGGTCATCGGCTTGCTCAACGTCAACCTGTCCTTCCTGACGGCGACGGTGCCCACGGGCCTGATCTACTACTTCTGCATGAAGAAGATGCCGTCGTGCAAGGCCTTCCGCAAAGGGACGAGCCTCGAACGGGTCGACACCGAATAATCATAAGCCATTACCTAAGGATAAATTAAAACCATTGATTGCGAAACGCTCGGCAGATGCCGGGCGTTTTTTTAAAGCTTAGTCGCTTTGACCGACCAAGTTAGCGACCAAGCTGCGATCAAGTTCAAAGGATAATGATTTCGTGGTATAATGACAAGCAATACCTAAAAAATAAAGCGTGGAAAGCAGGTGATGCAGGTGTACAAGCCGCCGTTTCAGATGACAGACAAAATTACCAATCTGGTCGCCGCGATCAGTGAGCAGATCGGACGGATCAAGGTGCTTTCTCAGGGGAATCTGAACCCACATTTACGGAAAGAAAACCGAATCCGAACCATTCATTCGTCTCTGGCGATTGAACACAATTCTCTGTCAATTGAGCAGGTGACCGCGATCATCGACGGCAAGCGGATTCTCGGCAATCCCAACGAAATCAAGGAAGTGCAGAACGCCTATCAAACCTACGACATGATGCGCACTTTCAATCCGTATTCGGTTGAGGATCTGCTGAAGGCGCACCGCCTGATGATGCAGGGGCTGATCCCGGAAAATGGCCGGTTCCGCTCCGGAGGTGTCGGCATTTTTGACGGGGATGTGGTGGTGCATATGGCCCCACCGGCGTACCTGATGCCGGGGGAAATTCAGGATTTGTTCGACTGGGTTCAGCGCTCCGAAATGCACCCGCTGATTAAAAGTGCGATTTTTCATTATGAGTTCGAATTCATCCACCCCTTTGCCGACGGCAACGGCCGGATCGGCCGCATGTGGCACAGTATGCTCCTCGGCGCGTGGCACGAGTTGTTTTACTGGCTGCCGATAGAGGAGCTGATCCGCTCGCGTCAAGAGGCGTATTACGACGCCCTCGGGGCATCCGACAAAAAGGGGGATAGCAGCCCCTTCGTCGAGCTGATGCTCGAGATCATCCTCGATACGTTGGCTGAGACGGAGGTTGTGGGCAGCGCAGCCGCTGACAGCGGGCAGCAGGTTCCGCCAAACGTGGCCAAGCTGCTTGAGGCCTTGAACGGCGACACCTTGTCGGCGGCAGAGCTGATGGCAAGACTCGGTTTGTCCCACCGGCCGACCTTCCGGAAGCATTACATTCAGCCGGCTTTGTCGGGCGGGTATATCGAGATGACGATTCCAGACAAGCCCCGCAGTCCGAAACAAAAATATCGCAAATCTTAAGCTTAGTCGCTTTGACCGACTAAGTTAGCGACCAAGCTGCGATCAAGCTGCGACCAAGTTTAAAGGATGATGATTTCGTGGTATAATGACAATACTTAAAAAAAGCGTGGAAAGCAGGTGATGCAGGTGAATAAGCTAGATAAAGAAAATAGAGAAGCGCTTACCGAATTACTGGAAATCCTGACAGAAGCGGAAAATGACGTGAAGAATGGCTGCGTCAAGCCTGTATCTGAGACCTTTGACGCGTTGCGAGAAATGCTTTAAATGTAAAGTGATAGAGGAGTGAAGCGCATGAATAAACCAAACGCTGTAACGCGCGCGGCGCTGGCCGAATATGTGGCGATGAAAAAGCATCCAGAGCGCTATCAACGCTACCGTTCTTTTGATGATTTGATGAACGAGGTACTCGGCGATGCGTCATTAAAAGCACCTTCAAAACCTGTTTCGAAAAAATAAAAATTAACTTAGTCGCTTTTGACCGATCAAGTTAGCGACCAAGCTGCGATCAAGTTTAAACACCAAAACCGCCAGACTGATTTACTTCAGTTTGGCGGTTTTATTAAAGTTAATTAATAACATTTAAGTAATTACTTTATTTGTAATATTATTGAATACTTTTCTTAATTATAGTATACTAAATATATAAAATATTGTTAAGAGAGGGTTCAATGCATACGGTAAAAGATGTATTAATTAGGGCGAAAGAATATGAACAGTCCGGTCAGTTTGATAAAGCAATCAAATTTTATCAGGCTGTTGTTGATCGCATGCCAAATACAAAATATGCAAAATATGCACAAAATTGTATCGATCAATTAAATATCTCAATTGATTTAGATCTAGATGAAGATATTGAAGATACAGATAAAAGTAAAAAAATTAATAATAATGATAAAGAAAAGGATAATGATAAGGGTAGTGATTTAGTAGAAAAGCCAAAAAAGAAAAAACAGTCCACCACCATAACAAGTAAATGGTGGTTTTGGGTGATATTTATATTAATAATATTTGCAGTTTTTGCTTTCCTTTATGTTAAAAATCCTCCTAAAAAAACGAATACATCATCTTCATACAGTGAAAGTGAATATGATGATTCAGAAGATGAATTGGATGATGACGAAGACACAGAAATTGTTGATCCATCTGATGGATTAATGTATGCATACAATGATTATTGCAATGGAGAATATTGGGCAGAGTTGTCTGAAGATAACACAGAACTTAGGATATATGTAAATGGAAGCTCACTTGAAGAGAAATTTAATACTGTTTTAGAAATTAATAAATTTCTCGGTTTTAGCGACAGTGTAGGAGATGAAATGGGAGAAACGACTGAATTAGATGGCGATCGTACTCTTAATAATAATTATTTTCAAGTTGAATGGTTTTATTATTCAGGCACATTAGTTGTCACTTATACATATATAGGGTAGGTTACTAAGAGAAGGTCCAATGCATACAGTAAAAGATGTTTTAATTAAAGCAAGAGAACTTGAAGAGTCCGGTCAGTTCGATAAAGCAATTAAATTTTATCAAGCGATTGTTGACCGTATACCAGATACAAAATATGCTCAATATGCACAAAATTGTATCAATCAATTAAATATGCCGATTGATAATTTTAAATTTTCTGAAAGTAGTGTGATTGATGATCAAGTTAATAAACAGCCAGATTTAGATACTAATCAGCAGAAAGAAAAGAAAAAAAGTAAAATAGACGTTAATAATAAACATCATTCGAGGAATAATAAGAAAAAACCCATTTATAAACAATGGTGGTTTTGGACAATAATAGTGTTGATATCGATTGGAATTATCGGAAGACACTTATATTTAAATTCACCTCAATATAAATTAAAATATGCTAATGAACATTTCTGTAAAGGATATGGAGCCGTCGATGAGGATTATTCTTTTTTAATAATAAGCGAAGACTCCTTTGTCTATGAGGAAGATGCTCCTGAACCATGGGAAACTATAGATAAGGTTAATAAGTACCTTGGCCTGCCAGATTTACATAATAAGATGGTATTAACCGAGAAAGGCAAGTACAGTAATAAAGAGTTTAAAGTTTATTGGGGGAGAGACGATTCAGATAATGTCGTGGTGTCGTATTTCGTAAAGGGCAAAAAATAAAGACAAATGATAAACTCTGTCATGCCTAATGTTATTCCGTTTATTTCAATCGACCAAGTCCAAACGCAAAAACCGCCAGACTGATTCATTTCAGTCCGGCGGTTTTGTTCAGTTTGGCCTTGCATTTCAAAATCCGGGTGACCGAGGCGTTGAGCCGTTTTTCGCTGAGGGTGCCGTTCTGGACGGCGGTGAGCACGGCGGAGCGGGCGGCGGGGAAGTCCTTGGGCATCAGGAGCAGGTCGCAGCCGGCTTGGAGGGCAGCCACGGCGGCCTGTCCGGAGTCGGTGGTCTGGGTGACGGCGCCCATCTGCAGCGAGTCGGTGGTGACGACGCCCTTGTAGTTCAGCCTGCCCCGCAGGACGTCGGTGACCATTTTTTTCGAGAGGCAGGCCGGGGTGTCGTCGCCGGTGATGCTCGGCGTGGCGATGTGGCCGGCCATGATCATCGGCGCGTAGGCATTCACGTCATTAAAGGGGACGAGCTCGGCCTGCATCAGCTGGTCGAGGGTCTTGTCCGTGGCAGCGGTGCCGGCGTGGGTGTCGCCGGTGGTGGCGCCGTGGCCCGGGAAGTGCTTGAGGCAGGGGATCACGCCGTGGGCGCTCAGGGCGCGGGCCTCCGCCGCGCTCATCTGTTTCACGAGGCTGGCGTCGGAGCCGAAGGACCGGCGGGCGACGATTTTGTTGGCCGGGTTGGTGAGCACGTCGGCGTCGGGGGCGAAGTCGAGATTGAAGCCGAGGCCGCTCAAATAGGTGCCGAGGGTGTCGCCGACGGCTGTGGCCTTGGCCGGGTCGCCAGTGGCGCCGACGTCGCGCATATCGCCGACGTTCTGGACGCCGAAGGCGCGGTTATGGGCGACGCGGGCCACCTCGCCCCCTTCTTCGTCGACGGCGAGAAAGGGCACCGGCAGGCCGAGGTCGTTGTAAATTTGCCGGGTGTCTTTCAGCAAAGCCTGGGTCTGGGCCGGGTTTTTCAGGTTGTCGTCGAAATAGATCAGGCCGCCGGGCTGGGTTTTTGCGATGGCCTCGCGGGTGGCGGCGTCAGCGGCGGTGACGTGGCTGCCGGTGAGCTGGTCGGGGGTGACGATGAAGAGCTGGCCGACTTTTTCCTCGGTGGTCATGTGTTTCACCTGGACGGCGATGAGGTCGGCCTTTTTGGGGGATGTCACCGGCGCCTTTTCGGTTAAATGGCAGAAGGCGAAGAGAAAAGCCCCAAGGGCGGCGGCCGCGATGGCCGCGGCGAAAAGAATCAGGACGAGAAGCCGGGGACTTCGGGGTTTGGTGTTGTTTTGCATGGGTTTTTCCTTTATTGATTTGAATTCGTTTCTTTTTATTTTAGCATAGGCCGGGGGTTTTGTGTGCAGGAGATGACGTCAGGAACGGCCGGGTCGGTCCGGTTTCGGACACCTTTAACAGCTTGCGGGCAATCCTGCAGGCGTATTGAAATACCAAATTCGCCGCCGCGCTAACGGAAAATTTAAGGCAAAAGTTTTCATCTCAAAAAAAATCATCCGCCCCCTTTACAAATCCCGGCCAATCGATTAAAATCAAGTCAATTCAATGACGAGACGAGTAAGACGCGCGGAAGCGAAAGCGAGGCCGGGGCGGTGAGAGCCGGCTGCAGAGGCCGTCCGAAGACCACCTCCGAGAGGCCCTAATCCGGCCCGGTGATGCCGTTACCATCGTGATGAAGCGGTCCGCATGAGCGGACAAGCAGGGTGGAACCGCGCGAAATAGCGTCCCTGACAATACCTTTGGTATCTGTCGGGGATTTTTTTATGCGCCGGCGATGCCCGAAATAAAGGAGAAACAAAAATGGATGAAAAAGTGTTAAGTTGTTACCGCCATTCCCTGGCTCACGTGATGGCCAAGGCTGTGATCGAGCTCTACGGCCCTGAAACCCAGTACGCCATCGGGCCCCAGATCGACGACGGCTTTTATTACGATTTCCTCTTGCCGGAAGGAAAGACCGTCACCGAAGCCGATTTCAAGACCATCGAAGACAAGATGCGCGACATCTTGAAGCGCAAGGAAGCCTGGACCCGCAAGGAAGTCTCCAAGGCCGAAGCCCTCGATATCTTTAAGGATCAGAAATTCAAGACCGAATTGATCGAAGACCTGCCCGACGACGAAGTGATCACCGTGTATTACACCGGCGACGATTATGTCGATCTCTGCCGCGGGCCTCACGTCGACAATTCTCAGGAACTGCTCAGCGCGGCCTTCGAAATCCGAAGCGCATCGGGCGCCTATTGGCGCGGCGACGAAAACCGCGACAACCTGACCCGGATCTACGCCTACGCCTTCCCGGACAAGAAGGCCCTCAAGGCGCACAAGGCCTTGATCCGCGAAGCGAAGGAACGGGATCACAAGAAGATCGGCGCCCAGCTGGATCTCTTCATGTTCGACGAAACGGCGCCGGGCATGCCCTACTGGCTGCCCCGCGGCTGGAAGCTGTTCAACGCGCTGCTCGATTTCTGGCGCAGTGTCCACGAAGCCCACGGCTACCAGGAAATCTCCGGGCCGGTGCTCTCGAAAAAGAAGCTCTGGGAAACCTCGGGCCATTGGGACCACTACATGGACGGCATGTTCGTCATCCCGGGCAAGGATGAAGAAGACCCCAACACCTACGCCCTCAAGCCGATGAACTGCCCGAACACCATCAAGGTCTATCAGACGAAGAAACGTTCTTACAAAGATCTGCCCCTGCGCTACGCCCAGGTCGACACCATCCACCGCAAGGAAAAATCCGGCGAACTCAACGGCCTGTTCCGGGTGCAGATGTTCCGCCAGGATGACGCCCACATCTTCGTCACCGAAGACCAGATCGCCGACGAAATCTTCGACATCATGGACGTGGCCAGCGAAATCTACACCCCGCTGGGCCTGACCTACAAGGCAGAGCTCTCGACCCGCCCCGACGACTACATGGGCGACATCGAAGTCTGGAACAAGGCGGAAGCCGACCTCAAGGCCATTCTGGTCAAGAAATACGGCGAAGGGAATTTCGAAATCAACGAAGGGGACGGCGCTTTCTACGGCCCGAAGATCGACCTGAAGATGCGCGACGCCCTCGGCCGCGAATGGCAGATGGGGACGATCCAGCTCGACTTCCAGCTGCCGCTGAACTTCAATATGAAGTACGCCGCCGGCGACGATACCGAAAAGCGCCCGGTCCTCATTCACCGCGCGATTCTCGGCTCCTTCGAACGGTTCATCGGGATCATCACCGAAAACTTCAAGGGGGATTTCCCGTTCTGGCTCTGCCCGTACCAGGTGGGCATTGTGCCGATCCGCGAATCCCACAACGCCTACGCGAAACACGTCGCCGATGTGCTCAAGCGGGCCGGTGTCCGCGTCGAAGCCGATTACTCCGACGACAACATGAAGACGAAGATCAAGGGCTTCAAGCAGTACAAGGATCCCTACATCCTGATCCTCGGCGATAAGGAAGCGGCCGACGGCACCGTCTCGATCAACATCCGCGGCAACAAACAGCTCAACGACATCCCGCTGGATCACTTCGTGGCCATGTGCCAGAAGATGATCGACGAACACAGCCTGGAACTCATCGAAACCAAGGACTGAGTTTCACGATATAAATAAATAAATGACGCCTGACTGAAAAGTCGGGCGTTTTTTTAATGGATGAATTTATAATCTAAGTGCAACAAATAAATAAAGGACTCATAAACTCCTGTTACAATGATGTTTGCAAAGACAATATCATAAAGGAGAAATCATGAGTCCTTATAAACATCTTACACTATTTGAACGCGAATGCATAATGTTTTTTAAAGCCAAGGGGTACAAAATTACGCAAATCGCTGAAAAGCTTGGCAGAAATAAGTCTACGATTTCAAGAGAGTTAAAGAGAAACTCTAGTCAAGAATATTTGCCAGCTGAAGCTGAAGCAAAATATCAGCAGCGGCGAAAAGCCTGTAAACCCTACCGAAAGCTTGAAGACCCAAAACTTTATGCACTTGTACGCGATTTATTCTTAGTACATCAATGGTCCCCTGAAGAGATTGCCGGACGTTTAAAGTATGAGCACAAGCGAACAGTCAGTTATAATACAATCTATCGCGAAATTTACGCAGGAACCTTTGATGATCCGCATAAATCACATGGTAATCGCGGTGCTGTCCGTAAGCTCAGGCATCATGGCAAATCACGTCATACTAAGAATTATGTGGAAAGACGAGGCAAGATTAAGATCAGCAATCCTATATCTGAACGTCCAAAAGCTGCTGACAAGCGTCAGCGTCTTGGTGATTGGGAGGCAGACACAGTTGTCTGCAAACGTGATTGTGCCTGCTTAGTTACGCTAGCTGATCGGAAAAGCCGCTTCCTCATCTGCGCTAAAGCTGACAGAAAGAATGCCGTCAATGTCGGTCAGGTGATGATCGAACGCTTAAAAGGTGAACCGCTGTGTTCAATTACACCAGATCGAGGCAAGGAGTTTGCCCGTCATGCAGAAGTGAGTGAGGCATTGGAGGGGGTCAAATTTTATTTTCCACTGCCGCATCATCCTTGGCAACGAGGTACAAACGAAAACACCAACGGTCTACTTCGCGAGTACTTTCCGCATGGAAAGGATATCTCGGATGTTCCTGATGCATATATCCAAGCAAAGGTTGATGAACTCAATAAACGTCCACGCAAATGTCTTGGTTACAAGACACCTTATGAAGTCTATTATTCAACTTCGTTGCATTTAGTTTGACAATTCAAGTGAGAAAGATATGCACCTGCGCATAATCGGAGTTAGAGGGTGTACGAACCCTGCACATAATCAAAAAATGACAAAATTAATATGTTTTAGGAAATAATCGGCTGGGAAAATCAATTAATCGGCCGGGAAAATCAATTAATCGGCCGAGAAATTCACATAGGATATGAGAAGAGAAGAGAGGATAGCATAGGAGATGAGATTCTCTCCCCGGCTGGCGCCGGGGCCTGCCGCGCTGCCGCGCGGGGAGGGGATCACGAGCTCAAGCCAAGCACACAGCTTATATCTTATCATTCAGCGGCGAACGGGGATTTGCGTAGAAATTGGGAGTAAACAAACGGGGATTTGCGCGGTTTTGAGGTAGAAACGAACGGGGATTTGCGCGAAAGGCCCGTATTATGGGCGTTTCAGCATCATACCCCAAACGCCTTTTATTTGAGATGGAAATACGCTATAATAGTAGCGTAATCTGATGAGGTCCGTCAGCAACTTATCCATAAAAAACACCATTAAAAAATGTTATTTCCAAGTACGGACCGAGAGGCACATGTTTCAATAGAAGCGTGTGTCTCTATTTTTTTAACAAAATATAGGATAAACCGATTTTTCTCACAGGAAATTCGCATAGGATATGAGAAGAGAGGATAGCATAGCATAGGAGATGAGATTCTCTCCCCGGCTGACGCCGGGGCCTGCCGCGCTGCCGCGCGGGGAGGGGATCACGAACTCAAGCCAAACACACGGTTTATATCTTATCATTCAGCGGCGAACGGGGATTTGCGCAATCCCCGCTCTTTTTATTTAGAAAGACAAATGTAACAGCTCAAACAACAACCCCCACGCGACGCCGCTGACGTAGAGCAGCACAGTGAATTTCAAATTTTCCTTCCAGTGGCGGCTGGTGCGGAAGAGGACGAGCAGCCCGACGCCGGCGCCGACGAGCAGTCCGGCCATCATCTGCCCGGCGGTCAGCATGCGCGACAGGTATAGCTGGGTGATGGTGACCGAGGCGGCGCAGTTGGGGATCAGGCCGATCAGCGCCGACAGGCAGACGCCGACGACGGGGCGGTCGGTCAGGACGCTTTCGATGGTGCCGACCCCGGCCCAGTCGATCAGCGCGCCGAGGACAAGGGAAATCGCGAAGACGAAGGCGGTGATGTTCAGCGTGTGGACCAGCGCCGAGCGGGTCACGGCGCGCAGCCCCGCCGGTTCGGCCTCGTCCTCGCAGCCGCAGTGCTCGTTGTCGCACAGGTCGTGGATGTGCTTGTCGTCGCCGTAGCGGCGCAGCCGCAGCACCCCGTCGACGGCCATCCCGGTGAGCACGCCGATGACGGCCTTGGCGAGGAGCACCCGGCCGAGGGTCCCGGCGGCGACGTGCTCCGACAGAAAGATCGGCAGCATTTCGTCCGACGTCGACAGGAACACCGACAGCAGTGTCCCGGTGGAGATGAGCCCGCCGGCGTAGAGGCTCGCGGCCGCGGCGGAGAAGCCGCACTGGGGGATGACCCCGACCGCCGCGCCGGCCGCCGGCCCGAAGGGCCCGACCCGCAGCAGGAGGCGCGTCGAGTGGCTCGCGGCCTTGCCCTCGAAATACTCCATGATCCAATAGGTCACGAAGAGGAAGGGGATGAGCTTGACGGTGTCGACCGCCGCGTCGCTGAGGATGTCTAAAAAAGTGTGAAGCATGGCGTTTCCTTTCTATTAATGATTAATTACAATTTGAATTGATCGCCGCCTGACTATAACGTGTATAGATAAGGCTGATCTGTTTTCAGTCTGGATGTTTCAGCACCGCATTAATGACTAAAAGATGAATAAATTTTCATATCATGAACTACCGCGTCACGGTTTTGCATTGTGTTTTGTGGGCTGTCCCTCATCGTAACACGGTTTACATCAATTTGCAAACAGATGAATAAAGTTTCATATATGGCCTGCAAAATTTTCAGCGCGATGACGGGTTAAAATGATGAGAAAATGTGGTATCATAGGTTAAGATCAATAAATCAAAATGGTACGCAGATTGTAAATTATATTGTAAATTGAATTTTAAATCGAAAGAAGGCGGCTTATGTCATTTTTAGAAACCCTGCATCGCGTGGTGGATTGGTGCGTCGGCTTTTCGGGGCGGGTCTTCGTGCTCTTCGCAGTCATCGCCATCGTCCTCGTGCTCATCGAAATGCTCGTCTACGCGGCGGCGAAAAAGCCCAAGACAGGACACAGGAAGCGCGTCGCGCTGATCACCGGCGCCTCCAGCGGCCTCGGCCGGGAGTACGCCAAGCGGCTGGACCGCACCGAACGCGGTCTCGACGAAATCTGGCTCGTGGCCCGGCGGGCCGACCGGCTGAACGCCCTGGCGGGTGAGCTGAGCTGCGGGACGCGCGTGCTCCCACTCGATCTGACGAAGCCCGAGAGCCTGACGGCGCTGAAGACGGCGCTGCGTGAGGCGGACGTGGAGGTGGCGGTGCTGATCAACTGCGCGGGCCTGGGCAAAATCGGCAACTACGAAAAGCTGCCGCTGGCCGACTCGGACAATATGATTGAGGTCAACGACCGGGCGGCGGTGGACGTGACGGTCACGGCCCTGCCCTTCATGGGCCCGGGCGGGCGCATCCTCGAAATCTGTTCGACGGCGGCCTTTCAGCCCCTCCAGCACTTTGGCGTCTACGCGGCGTCCAAGGTCTTTCTCTACCATTACACCCGGGCGCTGCGCATGGAGCTGCTCCCGCGGCACATCCGGGTGACGGCGGTCTGCCCCTATTGGATGCGGGACACCGAGTTCATCCCGATCGCCAAGGCGGCGGAAGCTAAGGGCGAAAAGCCAGCGATCAAGAACTTCGCCTTCGGCGTCCCGGCGGACCGGGTGGCGCGCCGCTCCCTGCGGACCAACCGCCTGGGCATGGCCGTCTCGACCCCGGGACTTTTTTGTACCATCCACCGGTTCTTCTCGAAGCTGCTCCCCCGGGAAGTCCTGCTCTACTTCTGGGAGCTTTTAAGACGGCTGTAGAATCAGACGCAAAAACAATGACAAAAAATTACGGTTGAGTTGCACATCATCCCTCGAAAATCGAGGGATTTTTTTATTTTTAGGCGTTTTAAATCCGCATAAAACCACGCTTTCAGCGATTTAGACAGCGGAAAAACCGCCGATGACAAAAACTTCTACTTGCCTTCAAGACTAAAAAGGCGTACACTGGAAAAAGCTTATAGACGGGCGCCCCGCTGAGACAAATTTAACGCGAAGGAGGCCAAATATGGCACGACCCGTCAAGACCGGCCTGGACTATTTCCCGTTCGATACGCGCCAGAGCACGGCCCTTCAACTGCTGGAAGCCCAATGCGGCGCGGCGGGCTTCGGCATCTACGTTCACCTGTTGATGCAGATTTACGGCGACCACGGCTACTACCTGCCGTGGAGCGACGACATGGCCCTGGTGATGGCGTACTCGAGCAGCACCGAGCCCGAGCGCATTCAGCAGGTGGTGGATGTGTGCGTGGCGCGGCGCATTTTCGATCCCGAGCTTTACGCCGACGCCCACATCCTGACCAGCCGCCACATTCAGGAGGTTTACACCTTCGGCAAGCGGCACAGCAAGGCCCGGATCGATCCGGCCTACGATTTGATTGGGAACGAAAACGGCCCAATTATGGTGGACCAAAACCCCACAAAAGAAAATAAAGTAAAACAAAAGAAAACAAAGCAAAGTGATTCCCGGCCCGCGCCAAAAGGCGCGTCCGGACAAATACGTACTGAAAATCTTTCAACTGAAAGCCAGACAGATCCAGAGGTGCCGCCCGCGGCGATGCTGCCCATTCGGGGCGGCGGCCGCTACACGGTCACCAAGGCCGACGCCGACGCCCTCGCCAAGCGGTTCCCCAGGGCGGACGTGGCCGGCGAGCTCGTCCGGATGCTGAACTGGCTCAACCACAACCCGGCGCGGCGCCGCAAGGCAGCGCAGATGCCCGCCTTTATCGAAAGCTGGATCGCCGACGCGGCCCTCTCCCGCCCGGTGGACCCGGCAGAACCGGAAACAGACGACGCGAAGCGCCGCGAGGGGCTCATCGACGCCCTCGCCGACGCCGACACCAAGGCCCTCTGGGACATGATCCCCGAGGAGGACAAGGCTTAACACACAAAGGAGAGGCAAATGAAAACTGAAAACAACGCAAATCAAAATCAAAATAATGAAACATATAAAGCAAATGCCGCAAATACGGCCAAACAGAACGCGGCGGGCAGGCGGTCCTACGCCGAAATCGACGCCCTGGCGGCTCGGGCCGCGGCCGGGGAGCGCGCCGCGGAGGAGACCCTGATTCTCGCCTTCAAGCCGCTGATCGTCAAGCTGGCGGCGCCCTTTCCCGATTTTGAGGACGCCAAGGCCGACGGCGCGCTGTGGCTGATCGAGGCGGTGCGCGCCTTCGATCCCGGCCGGGGCGTCTACTTCCCGGTGTACGTCAAGCGCACCCTGTCCGCCAAATTTCGGGCGCGGTGGCGGCGCTTCCGGCCCGACGACGTCCCTTTCGAGGAAAAGCACGGCGGCGCCGCGGACAACATCGCCGACGCCGAAGCCGCCGCGGAGCGCCAGGCCCAGATCGACCGGCTCGCGGCCGCGATTCCGGAGCTCTCGGAGCTGGAGCGGGCGATCATCACCTGCGCCTTCGAGCAGTCGATGACCCGGGAGGCCATCGCCAAAAGCCGGGGCATCAGCCTGAACACCGTGAAAACCGCCAAACGCCGCGCGATGCGAAAGCTGCGGAAACATTTTTAAAAAAATTTGGAATTTGTTGTCACCCCTTTTTAGATTTCCGTGCATTATATGGGTGTCTCAGACAAAAGGGAGCGCCCCCGAAGCGAAGCACCTGAAAATCATCAGGTCAAAACACAAACAATGTAGTAAAAATTGAAAAGTAAAAAGGAGAACACAAATGGCAGTTACGAAGAATTTAACCGGACAGACCCTGCGGATGCGCAACATTAAGGATTTAGACGACGGCTCCACCAAAACCGTGAACCGCGACGTCAGCAAGATTCTGACCGCGGCGACGCCGGAGCAGATCCTGAACGTGGCCAACGCCTACGACGGGCTGACCGAAATCGCGATGGAATCCGCCTACATCGTCACCACGGAGGAGCTCGTGAACGCGTAGGCCGTGGGACAAAAACGATCCGAAGAATTTGGCAGAGCAATTAGGAAAATATACAAAAGGAGAAACAAAATGGCAGTAAGCAAAGAACTGAACGTGAAATTTAATCTGGCATCCGGCGAAGTCATGGGCCTGACCATCGGCGACTTCAAATCGAGCCTCCTCGACAGCGAAGTCAAGGCCAAGCTCGACAGCATGGTCGCCGCAGGGGCCCTCGGGGTCGGCGCCGACGCAGCCGTGAGCGTCGCCTCCGCCCAGCGCATCACCACTGACAAAACCGACGTCGCCCTGGCCTGACCCCTTGGCCCAGACGTGGATTGAACGGGCCGCCGCGGTCCTCTCGGCGGCGGTCCTTGTGCTGACGGCGCTGTCCCTCGCCGTCCCGCCGGTGCGGGGATTCCTCCTCGGGCGGCTTAAAAGGCGCAGAAAACGGGCGGCCCGGGCAGAGACGACTTTGTCCCATATCGCCGAGCGCCTGGGGCTGACGGAGCTGGCCTGTGTGACCCTGCTCCACGACCGGCTCTTCAACGCCTGCACCGCAGCCCTGGCCCGGGGCTGGACCACCACCGGCGAGATCACCAACCTCCACCATTTGTTCGACGTGTACCACAAGATGGGCGGCAACTCCGCCGCGGCCGCCCTGTACCGCCGGGCGCTGACCCTGCCGGTGCGCGATCTCGGCGGGGAGGAGGGAGGCCCCGATGAAAAAAATCAGCCGTGACGGCACCCGGGCGTGGCTCGCTGCGGCGGGTAGACGGGCGGCGCGGACCTTCGCCCAGACCTTGGCGGCGTCGCTGATGACCGCCTCCGGGATCACCGATGCCCCGTGGCGGCCTGCCCTTTCGGCGGCGGCGCTGGCGGCGCTGATCTCGATGCTCACCTCGCTTACGGGGCTGCCGGAGCTCGACCGGCATCAGGTGAAAAACGGCGGCAGGCCCCGCGGGTGAGGCGGCGGCGTCAATTATGTTACAGATCAAAAAATAAACAATGCGATGCACCGCATGTGAAGTCCTAAACAATGATGCAGCCGCATTTGAAATCACAACGAATGAAACGAAAATCTTATAATTTAAACAAATAGAAAGGAGGGCGCAGATGCTCTACGGCGTCGATATTTCCAATTACAACCTCAGCGTGAATTATTACGTGCAGTCCTTTTTCGTGATCAAGGCGTCGGAAGGGCGCACCTTCGCCGACCCCCTCAGGGAGCGGCACGCCAAGGGGGCCCTCGCCGCCGGCAAGCTCATCGGCTTTTACCACTACGCGCGGCCGGAGAACAACCGGATGCGGGACGAGGCGGACTGGTTCGTGAAGCTCGTCGAGCCCTACGTCGGGCGGGCGGTGCTCGCCCTGGACTGGGAGGGCCGGGCCCTGCGCTACGGGCCGGACAAGGCCCTCGAGTGGCTCGACCGGGTGACGGCCCTCACCGGGGTGCGCCCGCTGTTCTACTGCTCCGACTCCCAGACCGCGCGCTACGCGAAGCTCGCGGCCCGCGACTACGGCCTCTGGGACGCGAAGTACTCGACCCACGCGCCGGCCCACGTCGGCTGGCCGACCCTCGCGATGTGGCAGTACGCGGGGACGACCCTCGACCGCAACGTGTTCTACGGCGGCGAGGACGCCTGGATGCGCTACGCCGCCGGGCGCCGCGTCACCGCGCCCCACACCCAGGCCAAGCCCGCCGGGGCCGCCTGGGTCAAAAGCCTCCAGCAGGAGCTCAACGCCCAGTACGGCGCGGGGCTTCAAGTCGACGGCATCGCCGGCCCAAAAACGCGCGCGATGTGTCCGGTGCTGACACGCAGTAGCCGCGGTCAAATAACCCGACTGGTGCAGCAGGCGCTCGGGGTCCGGGCGGACGGCATCTTCGGCCCAGAGACCGAGGCCGCGGTGAAAAAATTTCAGCGCGCCCACGGCCTCACAGCCGACGGCATCGTCGGACTGCACACCTGGCGGGCGTTGCTTCCCCTCCAGCGTTAGCGGAATGGGATGCGGGCGGCCAAGTCCTGAATCGAAAAACGCAGCCTGACCTTTGGATCACGAGATCGGAGGCGGGCTGCTTTTATAATTATGAAAATATTTGACAGAAACCATATACACCTTCAGGGTATCAACAAAAAAGTGATAGTTGCACGCCAAAAAAATACTTAAATAAAGTTTAAAACTCCTGAATTTGGGTCTTTAAAAAGGTAAAATCCAAACCTTAAAAAGTACGGATAACTTAAGATTGTAAATTTAAATGAGGATATTGACGGGTTTGTTTAGAATCAATATAATAGCATCTATAATTTATGGATGGTTCAGAAATATGACCTATCAAACAAGGTCAGCCGTCACACGCCCGTCTTGAAAATACAAGCAAACCACAAATTGGACTCATCTTTTTTGATCAAGACGAGACGGCGAACTGAACATAAAAAAATTTTTATAAGGGAGGTTTCTTCATGTCAACTCGTTTGTCAAAGAAGGAAATGTGGGTCGTTGCGGCTTCGTTAGCTGTAGCGATTTGTTTTGGCGTCGCGCCGGCTGCCAACGCAATGCACATCATGGAAGGCTACCTGCCGCTGAGTCTGTGCATTTTCTGGGGCGTCATCGCGGTGCCGTTTATCGTTTGGGGATTTTTCTCAATCAGAAAGATTGCGGACAATAACCGCCGGACCATGCCGCTTCTGGCTATGGCAGGTGCGTTTATTTTCGTCATCTCTTCGCTGAAAATTCCTTCAGTGACCGGTTCCTGCTCACACATGACCGGGACAGGCCTGGGCGCGCTGCTCTTCGGACCGGCAGCTGTTGCCGTGCTCGGCATCATCGTCCTGATTTTCCAGGCCATTCTGCTGGCTCACGGCGGCTTAACCACCCTCGGCGCCAACTGCTTCTCGATGGCCATTGCAGGTCCGTTCCTTTCCTACGGCCTGTATAAACTGGGCGAAAAGCTGCACTGGAACAAAAAGGTCAACATCTTCATCGCTTGCACTTTAGGCGACCTTTTCACCTACTGCGTCACCTCATTCCAGATGGCATGGGCACATCACAGCAATGTCGGCTTTGGCAAGGCGATGGTCACCAACATGGCGATCTACGCCGCGACTCAGGTGCCGCTGGCCATTATCGAAGGGCTGATTTCAGTCGTCATCATCATCGCGCTCGAAAACTACGCGACGGACGAAATGAAATCCCTCGGATTCATTGAAGCGTAAGTTAGAGGTGAAAGATTATGAGTAAATCGAATAAAAGAACCATTTGGATCTGCATCATTGCCTGCATTTTGATCGCCGTCGTCCCGTTTGCATACGGTTCATCCCACGGCGCAACCTTCGGCGGATCTGACGACGCCGGCGGCGAACTGGTCAAAAAGAACGACTCAAGCTACAAAGTTTGGGCAGAACCAGTCTTAGAAAAAGCCATCGGCGGCGAACTGCCGGGCGAAATCGAATCTCTGCTGTTCTGCGTACAGACTGGGATCGGCGTGGGGATTCTCTGCTTCTTCCTGGGCCGCTATGTCGAACGCAAAAAACTGGGCAAAGAAGACCAAGAGCTGTAACAATAAAATGATAATGAAAGAGGCTGGAGAGGGAATGACCTCCCAGCCTATTTTTTTGAAATAATGAAAAACTGAAAGGCATTGTCCATGCAATATCAATACCATCTTATTTATCTGCTTTGGCTGGTGCCGCCACTGGCCCTCCTCGTCGCAGGCGGCATCCGCAAAGCCTGGATCCACCGCGGCGAAGCCCATCACCACCACGGCTTTGGCCACAAGCACGGCGAAGGCACGCTGTCCATCGACATGTACGCCTACCACTCGAAAATCGGGGACTGGAACGCGAAACTCAAAATCGGCTACGGGATGCTGCTGCTGCTGATCTGCCTGATCTCCAACGATCCCTACGTCTCCTTCGGCGTCATCCTGTACACCTTTTTCGTGACCGTCTGCCTCGGCGAATTGGATATGGACCACTACATCGGGCTCCTCGGCATCCCGCTGGCCTTCATGATCGCCGGGTCCATCTTTATCTTATTTAATTTCTCGAAGACGCCTTTCGCGAGCGCCCTCGTCAACATTCCGACCCATTGGGGCTACGTGATCATTACGCCGAAAACCGCGAAGGCGACGGTCAACCTCTGGTGCAAGGCCTTCGGCGCCATTTCCGCGATGTACATGATGTCGCTTTCCACCATGTCCAACGAAATTTTCAGCGTCCTCAGAGACGCCCATTTCCCGAAGCTGATCATCGAGCTGATGAATTTGATGTACCGCTTTATCTTTATCCTGATGGATACGCAGCGCCGCATGAAAAACTCCGCAGAATCCCGTCTGGGCTACACCACGCTGAAGCGCTCGATCAATTCCTTCGGCAGCACCGCCAGCAACCTCTTTCTCGTGTCGATGAAGCGCGGGAATCAATTCTACGACGCGATGGAAGCCCGCTGCTACAACGGTGACCTGAGATTCTACGAAGAAAAGAAACCCGTCACGAAAAAGCAGCTGTTCTGGGTCCTTGTGCCGACGGCTTATTTTGTTTTGGTCTGGATCATGACCTTCCAAGGAGTGAATATCAATGTCTAACGAACCCATTTTAAAAATCAGAGATTTACAATATACCTATTCCAGCGGCGACCATCAGGCCCTCAAGGGCATCAACCTCGACGTCATGCCCGGGGAACGGATCTGCATCGTCGGCAACAACGGCGCCGGCAAATCGACGTTCTTCTTAAACATCAACGGCGTGCTCCATCCGGACGCCGGCGAAATCTACTTCAAAGGGGAAAAGATCACCGACAAAAAGGAATCCCTCAACGAGCTGCGCCGCGGCGTCGGCATCGTCTTCCAGGACGCTGACAACCAGATCATCGCCTCGACGGTCATGGGGGAAGTCTCCTTCGGGCCGATCAACCTCGACCTGCCCGACGACGAGGTCGAAAGGCGCGTCGACGAAGCCCTGGCTGAAATGAACCTGTCCGAATTCAAGCACCGCGCGCCCCACTACTGCAGCGGCGGCGAAAAGAAGCGGATCACCATCGCCGACATCATCGCGATGCATTCGGAAGTCATCATTTTCGACGAACCGACGGCCGCGCTGGACCCGCTGAACGCGAAAATGCTCGAAGAAGCGCTGGAACGCCTCGCAGCGCAGCATAAGACCCTCCTGATCTCGACCCACGACATGGACTTCGCCTACCGCTGGGCCCAGAAGCTGGTGGTCTTCTCCGACGGCCAGATCATCGCCACCGGCTCGCCAGTGGAGGTCCTGAAGAACAGCGAAGTCTGCGAACAGGCCAACCTGCGAAAGCCGATGCTGATGCGCGTCTACGAAGACATGGTCAAGCACGGCGTCGCGCCGGACGACGGCGCCTACCCCCAGGACGTCGAAGCCTTTGACGCCTGGCTCGACAAAATCAAGGCGTCCTAATTATAAATTAAGAAAAGAAATCGAAAAAAGTGCGAATTATCACGAATTAATAAAGAATAAGCATGTGCCTTTTAACTGCTAAAAAATATCTCTCATTATCGATTTAAATCAGGTATAATAATACAATTAGGGGTATGCCTACGGGCACAGACAAAAAGTCAAATACAAAAAGCGCGGGAGGATCAGATGCACGGGTTGATGCTAGCAGGAACCAATAGTAACGTCGGGAAGACCACAGCGACCATGGGAATCATGGCCGCCTTTAAGGCGCGGGGATGTCACGTCGTGCCGGCCAAGACCGGCCCGGACTACATCGACCCGATGTTTCACGAATTCGTCACCGGCGAGCCGTCGGTCAATCTCGACACCTGGATCGTCGACCCGGAACGGATCAAGACCCTGTACGCCCGCCGGCTGAAGGCGGACGATTTGGGCATCGTCGAAGGGGTTATGGGGCTCTACGACGGCAGCATGTCTGGCAGCGAAATCGGCTCCTCCGCCTTTTTGGCGAAGACCCTCGGCATTCCGGTCTTTTTGATCATCGACGGCCGGGGCATGGCGGCGTCGGCCGCGGCACTGGTCATGGGCTACGTGAACTACGATCCGGACGTGCATATCGCCGGGGTCATCGTCAACCGGATCAAATCCCAGAGCCATTTCGAGCTGCTCAAAAACGCGATCGAGACCAAGGCCGGCGTGCCCTGCGTCGGGTGGATCCCTGAGGATCCGGACCTGACCGTCGGCTCCCGCCACCTCGGCCTGATCCCGGCAGACGAGCTGCCGAAGCTCAAGGAGACGGTGCGCCGCGCCGGGGCACTCACCGCCGCCCACGTCGACCTGGACCGGATGCTCGCCCTTTCCGAAATCACCCCGCGCACCGGCCGCCCCGATCCCTTTGCGGCCCGCGCCGGCGCCTACTCGGATCTGACTGTCGGCGTGGCTTGGGACCGCGCCTTTAATTTTTATTATCACGACAATTTCACCGCCTTAAAAACTCTGGGCGTGAACCTGGTGCCCTTCAGCCCGTTAGACGACGACAAGGTGCCCGACGGCCTGGACGGGCTCTACATCGGCGGCGGTTTCCCAGAAGTCTTCGGCGAAGCCTTCGAGGCCAACGCCGCAATGCGCCGGGACTTGAAAGAGAAGCTCGAGGCCGGAATGCCCTGCTTCGCGGAATGCGGCGGGCTGATGGTATTGACCCAGTCCCTGCAGAACAAGGGCGGTGCCCGCCACGACGGCATCGGCTTTCTGCCGGCGACGACGATCATGACCGAACGGCTCCAGCATTTCGGCTACGTCGGCGTCGCGGCGGATTTCGGCGGCCGGACCTACCATTTCCGCGCTCACGAATTTCACCACAGCCGTGTTGAAACCTTTGAGCCGGTGCCGGAAATCTACACCGTGACGAAGCGCAGGGCCTCGGGCGATACGACCTGGGGCGGCGGCTACGTCAAGGCGCACACGCTGGCGGGCTACCCCCACCTGCATTTCTACGCCGACGGCGCCGACGACTTTCTGCTCGCGCTGTTAGACCGCGCGAGAGTGCTCAAAGGAGCGCGCCCGTGAGGCGGCTGACGACCCGGGCGCCGGGCTCCTGCGGCGAGTGGATTCAAGGGATCTACCGCGGGCGGCCCTGCCTCGTGTCCTGCCCGATCGACCTTTACGCCAGGGCGACGATCACCGACGAGCCCCAGCGCATCGACCTGCCGCCAAAGGCCGCGGCCTTGGTCGACTATTTCCTGTGGCGATACGGCCTGTCGGAAAAGGTGATGCACCACTTGAACATCGAGATCGCGTCGGAAATTCCGAGGGGCAAGGGCATGGCCAGCAGCACCGCCGACCTGGCGGCGCTGGCCGGCGCCCTCAGCGTCTTTTTCGACCTGCACCTGGACGCGTCGGAAATCGCCAGGCTGTGCATCGCGGTGGAGCCGTCGGACAACATCATGTTCCCGCGGCTCAACCTGTTCGACTTTATCGACGGCGGCGTCATCAAGACCTTCCGCCACAACCTGCAGGCCGCGATCCTCGTCATCAACTTCAAGGGGACGGTGGATACCGTCGGCTTCAAGGGCCAGCGCAAAATCTACACGGCCCGGGATCGGGCGGTGTTCGCCGGCATCGTCGGCACCTTCCAGCGGGGCGTCGACCGGCGTAACCTGCAGACCGTCGGCAACGCGACGACAAAATCGGCGCTGCTCAATCAGAAAGTCCTCGAGAAGCCCTACCTGCCGCTGCTCATCGATTTGAGCAGCCGATACGGCGGCGAGGGTGTCGTCATCGGTCACAGCGGCACGGTGGTCGGCATTCTCCACGAGCCGGGGCGCCTCGCTCGGGACGACTTGATGCGCGAGCTGCTGAAGCACGTGTCAGCGGAAGAGATCGACAGCGCCTTCGAGCGGCGGATCGTGCCCGGCGGTGTGCAGCTGCTGCGCAACGAATTTTAAATCCAGAATGCAACCCCAATTTTAAACCCAAAGGAGAAAGGGAAAATATAATGCGTGATTACGTCAACGAACCACATGAAATCGAAAAAAAGAGTTTTGAAATTATCGGCCGAGAGCTCGGCGGGATCAAATTTCCAGAAGAAACGGACAGCATCGTCAAACGGGTGATCCACACCACGGCCGACTTTGAATACGCGCGCCTGATCGAATTCAAGAACAACGCGGTGGCCCGCGGGCTCAACGCCCTGAAGGCCGGCAAGCACATCTACGCCGACACCGGCATGATCAAGGCGGCGGTCAACAGCCGCGCCCTGGCCATGCAGCACATCGACGTGCTCAACTTCGTTCACGACGACGACGTCGTCGCCGAAGCGAAGAAGCGGGGCGTCACCCGCTCCACCGTCGCGATGGAAAAGGCCGTCAACCGCGAGGACGTCTCAATTTTCGCGATCGGCAACGCGCCCACCGCGCTCTACCGCTTGATCGACTTGATCAAGGACGGCGCGCCCAAGCCGGATTTAATCGTCGGCGCGCCCATCGGCTTTGTCGGCGCGGCGGAATCGAAGGCCGCGCTGGACGAGCTGGACCCCTACGACATTCCGTACATCCGGATCAACGGCAGAAAGGGCGGCAGCCCGGTGGTCGGCGCGATTCTAAACGCCATGCTTTATAAATTGGGAAGGGATTGGTAAGCGAAATGGAACAGCAGAAAAAAGGCAAACTCTACGGCATCGGTGTCGGCCCCGGGGATCCGGAGCTGCTCACCGTCAAGGCGGTCAAGGCCATCGAAGCGGCGGACGTGATCATCAGCCCGACGAAGAAAATGGGCAAGCCGAGCATCGCCCTCCAAATCGCCAAGCCCTACATCAAACCGGAAACGAAGCTCGTCGTCATGGACTTCCCGATGCTTTCTTTATCAGAAGAACGGGAAACCCTCGAAAAGCAGTGGGGCGAAAACGCCGACCAGATTCAGAGCATGCTGAACTGGGGCCAAAACGCGGTGTTTTTGACCCTCGGCGATCCGATGGTTTACTCGACCTACTCCTACGTGATGGAATTTTTGATCGACCGCGGCATGGAAGTGGAAACCATCTCCGGCGTGCCGTCCTTCTGCAGCCTGGCGGCCCACTTGAACCTGCCGCTGACCCAGGGCGAAGAATCCCTCGGCGTCGTCGGCATGACCCAGACTGAGGAAGAAGTGGACGCGGTGCTCGACGCCCACCAGAACATCGTCGTCATGAAGGTGTCCGCCAACGCGAAAGGCCTCGCCAAGGCCCTCCGGGAACGCCACCTCGAGGATCACTTCGTGATGATTTCCAACATCGGCATGGACAGCGAAAAGGTCACCCGGGACATCGCGGACTTAGAAAAGAAAGTCCCGTACCTGTCCACCGTGCTGATTAAAAAAGCGAAATGAGCGGCGACGTCCTGAAGCACCCGCTGAACCGATACGTCGAAAAGGGCGGCAAGCGGATGCGCTACGGCTACACCACCGGCTCCTGCGCGACGGCGGCCTCCAAGGCCGCGGCCCTGATGCTCTTCACCGGCGAGATGAAAGACACGGTCGAAATCTCGACACCCAAGGGCTGGGATCTGGTGATCGATTTGTTCGACTGCCGCGTCGACGGCGACACCGCCTCCTGCGCGGTGGTCAAGGATTCGGGCGACGACCCAGACGTCACCAAGGGCACCCGGGTTTACGCCGCGGTGCGGCTGGTGGACGAACCCGGCGTCGTCTTCAAGCGGGGGAAGGGCCTCGGTGTCGTGACCCTGCCGGGGCTGTCGATCCCGGTGGGCGAGCCGGCGATCAACCCGACGCCCCGGGCGATGATGCGCAAGGCCCTGGCGGAAGTGGCGGAAGCCTACGATTATACCGGCGGATTTGAGGTGACGGTCTCCCTGCCCGAGGGCGAGGAACTGGCCAAGCGCACCTTCAACCCGAAGCTCGGCGTCCAAGGCGGGCTGTCCATCCTCGGCACCACCGGCATTGTTACACCGATGAGCGAGGAATCCCTGAAGGCGTCCATGCGCCTCGAGCTTTCGGTTTTGAAAGAAAAGGGCTGCCGCGATATCCTCTTCGTGCCGGGCAATTACGGCGCGGATTTCGCGGCCGAACTCGGACTCAAATCCGACCGGATGGTCAAAATCAGCAATTTCGTCGGCTACATGTTCGAGCAGGCGGAAAACATGGGGATCGCGCGCATCCTCTTCGTCGGCCACCTGGGCAAGCTCGTCAAGGTCGCCGGCGGGATCTTCCAGACCCACTCGTCCTACTCCGACGCGCGGATGGAAATCCTCGCGGCCTACGCGGCGCTGGACGGGGCGGATCAAGCCTGCGTTTCCGAAATCATGCACTGTACGACGACGGACGACGCGGTCGAGACCCTGCGCGCCCACGGATTCGATCGGGATTACTTCGACCACCTCGCCGAACGGGTCAAGATCCGCTGCGAGCGCAAGGTTTACCAGAACATCGCAGTCGAGGTCGTGCTCTTCAGCCGGAAATACGGCCTGCTCGGCCAGACGAAGGGCGCGGAAGCATTCGAGGCATTATTCAAATGAAAACAGCATCCAAATACGATAAGCTGACGGTGGTCAGCCTGGGGCCCGGCGCGCCGGATTACATCCTGCCGGCGGCCCTGAAGGCCATCGACGAGGCGGAGGTCGTCGCCTGCGGCAAGCGCCATCTCGAGAGCTTTGACGCCTCGGGCAAAGAAGTTCACATCGTCGGCTCCGGCGGCGGCAAGCTCACCGAGGTTATGGCGGCGGTCAAGGCGGTGTACCCCTACAAAAAGACGGCGCTGGTCGTGTCCGGCGACTGCGGCTTTTACAGCCTGCTGAGCTACGCGCGGAAGGTGATCGGCGCCGCCCACGTTCAGGCGATTCCGGGGGTGTCGTCCCTGACCTACCTGTTCGCGAAAATCGGCAGGCCCTGGCAGGACGCGGCACTGATCAGCCTGCACGGCCGGGACCAGGACTTGATCGGCCGGGTGAGGCGCCACGGCACCGTCGGCGTGCTCACCGACGGCACCCACAACACGGCGTACATCGCCGCCGCACTGAAGGCTGAGGGCTTAGATGACAAGATATTGTACGTCGGAGAGGATTTATCCTATCCGGAGGAACGGATTACGAGATTAACCACAGAGGAGGGATTGACGTTCTCGGAACGGGGCATGTCAGTCGTGATTGTAACAGATGAGTGAAATAGCAGGATATCAGGACGAGGCCTACGTCCGCGGCAAGGCGCCGATGACGAAGCGGGAAATCCGCATATTGACCATCGCCTTTCTGGACATTCAGCCGGACGACGTGGTCGTCGACATCGGCGCCGGCACCGGCGGCATCACGATGGAAGCGGCTCACGCGGCCTACCGCGGCAAGGTCTACGCGGTTGAGGGCAAGGAAGCGGCCCAGGCGCTGATCCTTCAGAATAAGGATCATTTCGACGCGGCACCGGTAGAGCTGATCGCCGGACAGGCGCCGGAGGTCCTCGAACGCATTTCCGGGCCGGTGAATAAAATCATCGTCGGCGGCACCGGCGGCGAGATGGCCGGCATCTTTGACTGGGCCCAGGCGCACCTGACGCCGGGCGGCAAAATCAACGCCAACTTCATCACGCTGGAAAACGCGGCCCGGGCCCGAGTATTGATGAGCGAACGCTTCGACGACGTCGAGGTCGTCGAAATCGGCGTCAGCCGCGGCCGAATGGTCGGGGGCCTGACGATGATGACGGCGCAGAACCCGGTCTATTTAATGACGGCGGTTCAGCGCGGTTGAATTAAAAATAAAAGTGTAAGTGAAACAAAAGGAGGCAGTCATGGCGTTTTTTCGGACATTGATCTGGTTCATCCGCTTTTGGCTGTACCAGCTGATCGCGATCCCCGCGCTGTTCAAGATCCGCCGCCTCGGCCGTCAGGGGAAAACTGCCGAGCACGACGCCCTGCTGCACCGGATTGTCGGCAGATGGGCGCGGACCATGTTCACGATGGCCGGCGGACACGTCCGCGTCGAGGGGCTTAATAACCTTGTGGACGGGCCGGCGGTCTACGTGGCCAATCATCTGGGGTATTTCGATATTCCGCTGATGATCGGCTTTTTGGGCGACGACACCAAGCCGATGATGGCGAAAAAGCAGATCACCAAAATTCCCGGCATCGCGTCGTGGATGCGGGAGCTCCACTGTGTGTTCGTCGACCGGGATCACCCGCGGGAATCGGTAAAGGCGCTGAAGGAAAGCGAGCACTGGCTTTCCGAAGGCTATTCGATGGTCATCTTCCCGGAAGGCACGCGCAGCAAAGACGGCGCGGTGCACACCTTTAAATCCGGGGCCTTCCGCATCGCGAAGGCGGATCGGGTACCGGTCGTGCCCTGCGTGATCGAGGGGACCGAGCGGATGATGCGCCCCGGTTCCATTTGGATTTATCCGGCGGAGGTGTCCCTGACCGTGCTGCCGGCGATACCGACCGCGGATTTCGGCAAAAAGGAATGGCGGGAGCTGCCCCAGCGCGCGCAGCGCATCGTCAGCGATTACCGGGCCAAGCAGCTGGAAAACATCAAAGCAAAAGAAGAAAGATAGGAGGCAGTTGTGGAAATCGTAGCAGTGGGACTGGATCACCGAAAGGCGCCGATGGAGGTCCGCGAAAAAGCGGCGTTCACCGTGCGCTCTCTCGAAGAGGTGACCGAGACGTTGAAAAAGCGGGGCATCGCTGAGGTCGTGGTGCTCTCGACCTGCAACCGCAGCGAAATCTACGCGGCGGCGGAGCACGCGGATGCGGCGGTCGAGGCCCTAAAGGAATATTACGTCGACTACAAAACCCCGGAAATCGCCCCGTATCTCTACACCTTTGACGGCCGGGACGCGGTGTGGCATCTGTTCCGGGTCGTGGCGGGGCTGGACTCGATGATCCTCGGGGAAGACCAGATTCTCGGGCAGTCAAAGGACGCCTTGGCCAACGCCGAAAAAGTCCACGGCGCCGGCAAATTCCTGACCAAGGCCTTCCGCGAAGCGATCACTTTCTCGAAGAAGATCAAGACCGTGTACAAGATTTCCGAAACACCGCTGTCTCTCTCGTCGACGGCGGTCAAGCACGTCAAGCGCCTGTTCCCAGAGGATTATCAGGACAAAAAGGTCTTGATCATCGGCTCCGGGAAAATGGGCACCCTCGCCCTCCAGTACATGGACGCCGAGGGCTTTAACGACGTGACGATGACCAACCGGACCTACCACCCGCCGCTGGATTATCAGGATACCTATCACGGCGAAGTCAAGGTCGTGCCCTATCCCGACCGCTACAGCGTGGTGTCGGACATGGACGTCATCATCTCCGCGACGGCGTCGCCCCACACGGTGTTAAAAAGCGAAGCCTTCCCGGCACTGGACAAGCCGCTGCTGCTCATCGATTTGGCCCTGCCCCGGGACATCGACCCGGCCCTCGCCCAGGTCGACGGCGTCACGCTGTTGACCATCGACGATTTCAATCACATCATCGACGAGACCAAGGCTTATAGAGAAAAGGTGGCGCAGAAAATCGCTGTCGCCGTCGAGGACGCGGTCGACGACATGATGGCCTGGCTTCAGAAGGCCAAGGTCGACGGCATGGTCGCTGGGCTGAACCGCAAAGCTCAGGGCCGTGCCGACGAAACCATCGACATCTTGAACAAGCGCTATCATTTCGAGGGCAAAGACTACGACTATCTCGAAAAGATCGTCCGCTCCGAGTTCAGAAAAATGGTGATGCCGACGATTAAGAAGCTTAAAAAGCTCGACGACGACGCCAGCGTGAAAAAGGCCAAGAAGGCCTACCACTGGCTGATCGAAACGGAAGAAAATTAGAGGAGGCGCCGATGAAACTGCCGATTCTGTTGGAAATGAACGGGCTGAAAGCGCTGGTGGTCGGCGGCGGCAAGGTCGGCAGCCGCCGGGCTGCGGCCTTCGTCGAGGCCGGGTGCGAGGTCACCGTACTTACCCGGCCAGACGGCGGCGAAAAGGCTGTCGCCGGATGTGCCGTGAGCGCGGCGCCCTACTCGGCCGCAATGCTCGAGGGCGTTTTTATCTGCGCGGCGGCGACGGACGACCACGCCCTCAACGCTAAAATCGTCGACGACTGCAAGGCCCGGGGCATTCTCGTCAACGCGGCGGACGACCCGGACCGGTCGGACTACTTTTTTCCGTCGGTGATCCGCCGGGGGGATCTGACCCTTTCGGTCTGCACCGAGGGCGCGAGCCCGTCGATGACCCGGGAGATCGCTAGAACGCTCAGAGAGCAGTATCCGGAATCTGTCGGAGAAAAACTAAAGTATTTGAAAATTTTGAGAACCCGCATTTTAAATGACGGCCGACCGAGGGCGGCGCAGCGCAGCGATTTGAAAGAGATCGCCGGCTGGCCGCTGGAACGGCTGAAGGAGGAGGCAGAAAGGGGAGCCTAATATGGAAAGAGAAAAGGTGTACGTCGGGTCCAGGGGGAGCAAGCTGGCCGTCACCCAGACCAACTGGATGATCGATCAGCTCAGCAAGGCCAATCCCGACGTCGATTTTGAAATCAAGATCATCAAGACCAAAGGGGACGCGGTGCAGAACCGGCCGCTGGACGAGATCGGCGGTAAAGGGCTGTTCACGAAGGAAATCGAGGACGAGCTGTTGTCCGGCGAAATTCAGATGGCCGTGCACAGCATGAAGGACATGCCGGCCGCCCTGCCTGACGGGCTGATTTTGGCGGCGCCGCCGGTTCGGGAGGACCCGGCGGACGTGCTGGTGACCCACGAAGACGTCTGGGGCATCGAGGAGCTGCCCGAGGGCGCCGTCATCGGCACCGGGAGCAAGCGCCGAATGTTTCAGATCGCACGGATCCGCCCGGACATTCAGTGCGTGAACATCCGGGGCAACATCGACACCCGCATCCGCAAGCTGGACAGCGAGCATCTGGACGGCATCATTCTCGCGGCCGCTGGGATGAAGCGCCTCGGCGTTTACGACAACCCGGCCTACAACGTCGTGCCGCTGGAGCCAACGGATTTCGTCTGCGCGCCGGCCCAGGGCATTCTCGCGGTGGAAGTCCGCGAAGACAATTTGAAAATGCGGCAGATGATCGAATCGGTCAAGGATCAGCAGGCTGAGCTCCAGATGAAGGCGGAGCGCGCCTTCCTCGTCGCCCTCAACGGCGACTGCCATCTGCCCATCGGCGCCTACTGCGACATCGGCCGCAACGGCCGGCTGACCCTCCACGGCGTCTACGGCGACGCCTCGGGCGAACGGCTCGCGATGGCGTCGGTGATGGGCAGCTGCTGCGAGGCGGAAGCCCTCGGCCGTCGTCTGGCCGAACAACTGAAAGGGGAAGTAGAGGGATGAGTCAGAAAATAGGCAAAGTGTATTTGGTTGGCGGCGGCTGCGGCGATCCCGAGCTGTTGACCCTCAAGGGCAGGCGGGTGCTGTCCCAGTGCGACACCGTTGTGTACGACGCCCTTGTGAATCCCGCTCTGCTCGAGTACGTGCCGGCGGACTGCGAACGGATTTACGTCGGCAAGCGGGCGGCACACCACGCGCTGCCCCAGGAGGAAACCAATGAGCTCCTCGTCAAGCTCGGCCTCGAGGGCAAAACCGTCGTCCGCCTCAAGGGCGGCGACCCTTACGTCTTCGGGCGCGGCGGCGAAGAAGGGGTGCGGCTCCACGAGGCCGGCGTCCCCTTTGAGGAAGTGCCGGGCATCACCTCGGTCATCGGCGGCCTGGCCTACGCCGGGATCCCGATCACCCACCGGGACTGCGCGTCCTCCTTCCAGGTCGTCACCGGACATTTGAAGAACGACGCGGCCCATTTGGATTGGCCGGTGCTGGCGGCGACGAAGGGCACCCTCGTCTTTTTGATGGGGATGAAAAACATCGGCATTATCACCGCGAAGCTCATCGAAAACGGGATGGATCCGGACACGCCGGCGGCGGTCGTGCGTGAGGCCACCACGCCGAGACAGCAGACGGTGACGGGCACCCTCGCCAACATCGCCGAAACCGCGAAGGCCGCCGGACTCGGCGCACCGGCGCTGATCGTCATCGGCAAGGTCGTGGGCCTGCGGGACGAGCTGCGCTTCTTCGACAGCCGCCCCCTTTTCGGCAAGTGCTTCGTCGTGACCCGCTCGAGAGCCCAGGCATCCAAGCTGGTCGCAAAGATTCAGGATCAGGGCGGTGAGGCGGTCATGTACCCGACGATTCGGATTCAGCCGGTGGGGTCGGAAATGGCGCGACTCGAAAAGGCCATCGCCCACCTCGGAGGCTACACCCATTTGATTCTGACCAGCGCCAACGGCGTCGATTTATTCTTCCAGAAGCTCGGCGACATGGGCAAGGACAGCCGGGCCCTGGCCGGCCTGACCGTCACCGCCATCGGCAAGGCGACGGCGGCGGCGCTGAAGGCCCGCGGCATTGTGCCGGACATCGTGCCAGCGCGGTTTATAGGGGAAGCCCTCGTCGAAGCGCTGGGGCCGACGCTGACGGCGGCGGACCGCATTCTGCTGCCCCGCTCGAAAAACGCCAGAGCCTACGTCGCCGAAAAGCTTTCTGAAATCTGCCCGGTCGACGAAATCAAGATCTACGAAACCTTGAGAGAAGACCGGACCGACGTGGACGTCGCGGCGATGTTAAAGGCCCATCAGGTCGATTACATCACCTTCACCTCCTCGACGACGGCGAAATATTTCGCCGAAAAAATCGGGGAAGACTGCGCGGCGGTCGTTCGGGATTCCGGCGCGAAATGCGCCTCGATCGGGCCGAAAACCTCGGAACAGCTGAAGGCCCTCGGCCTGCCGGTGGACATCCAGGCCGACACCTACACGATCGACGGGCTGATGGCGGCCATTGAAGAAGATTGCACAAAAAATCATTAAGGGTATAATAATTTAATAAAGATTTGTGTTTACAGCATTGATGAAAGAAGGTCTCAAAATGTTACCAACCAGACTGAGAAAAAATGAAAAGATCCGCAAACTGATCCGCGAAACCCGTTTGTCGATGGACGACGTCGTTTACCCGGTATTTGTGATTGAAGGGGAAAACATCAAGGAAGAAATCCCGTCGATGAAGGGCCAGTACCGCTACTCCATCGACCGCCTCGACGAAGCGGTCGAAAGCTTCAAGGCGGCGGGCATCGAATACATCATCCTGTTCGGCATCCCGGACGAATCCAAGAAGGACGGCGAAGCGACGCCGGCCTTTGCCGACGACGGCATCGTTCAGCAGGCGATCCGCAAGATCAAGGCCATCGCGCCGGAACTCTACATCATCGGCGACGTCTGCCTGTGCGAATACAAGGCCGACGGCCATTGCTGCTTCTTCGAAGACAACGGCGACATCAAGCGGGATAAATCCCTCGACACCCTGTGCAAGGTCGCAGTCAGCCAGGCGAGAGCCGGCGTCGACATGGTCGCCCCGTCGGACATGATGGACGGCCACATCGCGGCGCTGAGACACGCGCTGGACGAAGCGGGTTTTGAAAGCATTCCGATCATGGGCTACTCGGCGAAATTCGCGTCGACCTTCTACGGCCCGTTCAGAGACGCTGCGGATTCCGCGCCGGCCTTCGGCGACCGCCGCGCTTACCAGATGGACCCGGCCAACGGCAAGGAAGCCCTAAAGGAAGTGGAACTGGACATCGAAGAAGGCGCCGACATCGTCATGGTCAAGCCGGCCATGCCTTACCTCGACGTGCTGAGCCAGGCGAAGGATTTGTCCTTCCTGCCGATGGCCGCCTACCAGGTGTCCGGCGAATACGCGATGATCCGCACCGCCGTCGACGAAGGCCTCCTCGACGAACGGGCGATCTTCGAAAGCCTGATCTGCATCAAGCGGGCCGGCGCCGAAATCATCATCACCTATTTCGCGCCGATCCTCAAGGAACTGCTCGCGAAATACCAGGACTGAGGATAAGTTTAAGATGAATCACGAACGATCAGAACAATTGTACGCGCGCGCGAAAAAGGTCATTCCCGGCGGGGTCAACTCGCCGGTGCGCGCCTTTAAAAACGTCGGCATCGCGCCGGTGTTCGCGGACCACGGCAAGGGCTCCCAGATCACGGACGCGGACCAGAATACCTACACCGATTACATCTGCTCGTGGGGGCCGTTGATTTTCGGCCACGCGTCGGATATTTACTACCAGGATGTGGACAAGGCGCTGGCCAAGGGCACGACCTTTGGCCTGGCGACGGAAATCGAAGTGGACATGGCCGAAACCCTCGTCGACGCTTTTCCGAGTGCCGATCAGTTTCGGATGGTCAACTCCGGCACAGAAGCGACGATGTCGGCGATCCGCTTGGCCCGCGGCTACACCGGCCGGGAAAAGTTCATCAAATTCGAAGGCTGCTACCATGGCCACTCCGATTCCCTGCTCGTGAAATCCGGGTCGGGCACGCTGACCTTCGGCGAACCGACGAGCGCCGGCGTGACGAAGGGCACCGCGAAGGACACCCTCGTCGCCACCTACAACGACCTCGAATCGGTGAAGGCGCTGTTCGCCGAAAATAAAGGCGAAATCGCCTGCGTCATCGTCGAACCGGTGGCCGGGAACATGGGCGTCGTGCCGCCGAACCCGGGCTTTTTGGAAGGCCTGCGGGAAATCACCCGCGAAGAAGGCGCGCTGCTCATCTTCGACGAAGTCATCACCGGCTTCCGCGTCGCCTACGGCGGAGCCCAGGAACTTTTCGGCATCAAGCCGGATCTGACCACCATCGGCAAAATCATCGGCGGCGGCATGCCGGTGGGCGCTTTCGGCGGCCCGGCTGAAATCATGTCGATGCTCGCGCCGGACGGCCCGGTCTACCAGGCCGGCACGCTGTCGGGCAATCCGATCGCGATGCACATGGGGCTCAACACCCTGCGCTACCTGAAGGCCCATCCGGAAACCTACGACATCGTCACCGCGCGGGCCAAACGCCTGACCGATGGTTTTGAAGCCAACATCAAGGCGACGGGCGTCAAGGCGGTGGTCAACCGCTGCGCCGGCATGTCCGCGCTGTTCTTCACCGATCAGAAGGTGGAAAATTTCGACGGCGTCATGACCAGCGACACCGCGGTGTACGCCGATTACTTCAAGAAAATGCTCGACATGGGCAACATGCTGCCGCCGTCCCAGTACGAAGGGATTTTCGTCTCCCTCGCCCACACGGAAGCGGACATCGACAAAACCATCGCGGACAACCGCAAGGCCCTCGAAGCCATCGCGGAAGGCCGTTAATAGGAGAAGAGAATGGGAAAACAGGCATTACTGGTAATCTCCTTCGGGACCTCTTACCACGACACCTATCACAAAACGATCGAAGCGATCTGCGAGGATCTGCGCACGGCCTTTCCGGACAGCGCATTCTTTCTGGCGTACACGTCGAAGATGATCATCAAAAAGCTGAAAAAGCGGGACGGCATCTCGGTGATGACCCCGGCGGAGGCGATGGAAGCGATCGTCGCGGCTGGCTGCGATGAGGTTTTGTGTCAGACGACCCACGTCATCAACGGCCACGAATTTTACGGCATGCTCCACGAACTGAGACCTTATCTCGACCGCATCCCGTCGATCAAGATCGGTCGGCCGCTTCTCAGCAGCCATGAGGATTTCGAAGCCGTGACCGATATCGTGCTGAACCAAATTCCAGAGCTGTCGCCGGTTGACGCGGCGGTTCTGATGGGCCACGGCACCGAACACCACGCGAACGCGGCTTATCCGGCGATGGACTACTACCTGAAGGCCCTCGGCGGAGGCCGCATTTTCATGGCCACCGTCGAAGGCTACCCGACGCTGGACGACGTCATTGCGCATTTGAAGGCCCAGCACATCCGCCGGGTGACGCTGATGCCCTTTATGGTCGTCGCGGGGGACCACGCCCTCAACGACATGGCCGGCGACGATCCCGATTCGTGGAAGAACCGGCTGAGTGCCGAAGGCTTCGACGTGAACTGCATGGTCAAGGGGCTCGGGGAGCTGCCGGAAGTGCGGGCGCTGTTCGCGGCCCATCTGCAGAACGCCGTTGATTTAAAGGAGTTAAAATGAACAAAAACACAGTTTATCTGATTGGCGCGGGGCCGGGGGATCCCGAGCTGATGACCCTCAAGGGCAAGCGCCTGATCGACGCCGCCGACGTGATCATTTACGCCGGCTCCCTTGTCAATCCCAAGGTATTGGAAGGCCACAAGGAGGGGGCTGAAATTCACAACTCGGCGTCGATGACCTTAGACGAGGTGCTCGACGTCATCCAGGCCGGTGTCGAAGCCGGCAAGCGCGTCGTCCGCGTCCACACCGGCGACCCGTCGATTTACGGTGCGATCCGCGAACAGATGGACCGCCTCGAAGCGATGGGCATCGCCTACGAAGTGGTGCCGGGGGTGTCGTCCTTTACGGCGTCGGCCTCGGTGCTCAAGAAGGAATTCACGCTGCCGGACGTTTCCCAGACCGTGATCTGCACCCGTCTCGAAGGGCGCACGCCGGTGCCGGAACGGGAACAGCTGGAATCGTTGGCGAAGCACCGGGCTTCGATGGCCATTTTTCTGTCGGTTCAGAACATCGGGGAAGTGGTGCGCCGGCTGACGACGGCCTACCCGGACACGACGCCGGTGGCGGTGGTGCAGCGGGCGACCTGGCCGGATCAGAAGATCGTGCAGGGGACCCTCGCCGATATCGAAGAAAAGGTCAAGGCGGCGGACATCCACAAGACCGCGCAGATCCTCGTCGGCGATTTCCTCGGCGACCGCTACGAGCTGTCGAAGCTCTACGACCCGAGCTTCAGCCATGAATTCAGAAAAGCTAAGGAATAAGCCGCGATGAAGCGTTGGGCTTTTCTGGCCGTCAGCCGAGACGGTGCGGCGCTGGCCGCGCGCTGCGCGAAGGCGGTGACGCCGGAGATCGACGCGGCGGTCTTTACCCTGGAGAAATACGCGGCGCCGCCGGCGCGGCCGTTCCCAGGCGGCAAGCTCAGCGCCTTCTGGCCCCAGGCGATGGCCGGTTACGACGTCCTCGTCTGCGTGATGGCGGCGGGCATCGTCGTCCGGGGCGTCGCGCCGTACCTGAAACACAAGTCGGTGGACCCGGCGGTGCTGGTACTGGACGCCAAGGGGCAGTACGTCATCAGCCTGTTGTCGGGGCATTTGGGCGGCGCTAACGCCGCGGCCAGGCTTTTGGCTGGGCGCATCGGCGCGGCGCCGGTGATCACGACGGGCACCGACGTCGCCGGCGCCATCGCGGTTGACACCTTGGCTGAGCAGATCGGCTGCACCTTTACGGATTTCACTGCAGCCAAGAACGTCACCGCGGCCATTCTCGACAGACAGAAGACTGTTGTCGTCAACGAGGCGGGGTGTGATTTGTCGGGCGTGGCGCTGCCGGAGTGCCTCACCCTTTCTGAAAACGACGGCGCCAAATACCGCATCGTCATTTCAGAGCGGGACGACTGGAAGCTTGACCCGGCCTGTGAAGTCCAGCTGATTCCCCGGGACATCGTCCTCGGCATCGGCTGCAGAAAGCACACGCCGGCGGATTTGATCTCGGGAAAAATCGCGGCGCTGTTAAAAGCTCACCACATCCACCCGAGGGCGCTGGCGGTCTTTGCGACCATCGGCTTGAAGGCGCACGAGCAGGGGCTCATCGCGGCGGCCGAGCAGTTCGGCGCGGCGGTTGAAATCGTGGCGGACGACGCGATCCGCAAGGTGCAGGACCGGTTTGACGGCTCCGACTTTGTCGAACGGGTGACCGGGCTGCGCGGCGTCAGCGAGCCGGCCGGCTACACGGTCTCCCATTACGGCACCTGCGTGGCGCCGGTGGTCAAGGGTGACGGCGTCACCCTGTCCCTGTGGCGCAGGGCCAATTCAATCAATAAATAAAGCAGAGAGAAAGATGAATCAGAAAAAAATTTATGTAACAGGTCTCGGTCCGGGCAACGCGGATCACATGACCGGTGCGGCGCTGGCCTCGATGGCCGACGCCGATATTGTTGTCGGATACAAAACCTATATCGATTTGATCAAGGATTTGGACTGCGTGCAGGGCAAGGCCCTCAAGGCCTCGGGCATGCGCAAGGAAGTCGACCGCTGCCAGGAATGCCTGGATTTGGCGATGGAAGGCAAGACGGTGACGCTGGTCAGCTCCGGCGACGCCGGGGTCTACGGCATGGCCGGCATCATGCTGGAGCTCGTCGAAAAGCAGAAGGCCGACGTCGAGGTGGAAATCGTGCCGGGCATTTCGGCGGTCAACGCAGCGGCGTCGATTCTCGGCGCGCCGCTGATGCACGACTACGCGGTGATTTCCCTGTCCAATCTTCTGACCGACTGGGAATTGATCAAGAAGCGCATCCGCCTGGCCGGCGAAGGGGATTTCGTCATCGCCCTGTACAATCCAAAGAGCAAGGGCCGCCCGACCAATATCAACACCTGTCAGGAAATCCTGCTCGAGGTCAAGGACCCGAAGACCCCGGTGGGCATCGTGCAGAACGCGATGCGCGATGGCCAGAAAAAATGCATCACGACGCTGGATCAGATGTGCGATCAGGAAATCAACATGTTTTCCCTCGTGATCATCGGCAATTCCAAGACCTACGTCACCGACGACGGCCAGAAGATGATCACGCCCAGAGGGTACACCCTTTGATTTTTGTCGAAGGGGGCACTGCCGACGGCCGGGAGGCTGCGGAACAGCTGTCGGCCCGCGGCTTTGACGTGATCTACTCGTCTGTATCCGATTACAACGCGCCGAAGCCCAACGCCCATTTGAAGTGGCACATCGGCGCGATGGACGCGGGCGAGCTCGAAGCCTTTCTCGCTGAAAGCGGGGTGACGGCGGTCGTCGACGGCACCCACCCCTACGCGAAGGCGGCCTCGGCGAACGCGATGGCGGCCTGTGCCGCGGCGAAGCTGCGCTACATCCGCTTTGAGCGGCCGGGCATCGGCGCGATGGCGCCGGCACTTCAGGAAGCCGTCCGCCATTTTCCGGATTACGACGCGATGGTCGCTTATTTAAAGAAAGCGCCGGGCAACGTGCTGACGACGACGGGCAGCCGGGAGCTGGCCCATTACCAGCCGCTGGACAAAAAGCGGCTCTACATCCGGGTGCTGCCGACCTCCGGCGTGCTCGCCAAATGCGAGGCTCTCGGCTACAAGCCGAGCCATATCGTCGCGATGCAGGGGCCTTTTACGAAGGCGATGAACGCGATGATGATCGACCAATTCGGCATCCGCTTCGTGACGACGAAGGACTCCGGCGACGTCGGCGGCGTGGCGGACAAGATCGCGGCGGCGAAGGACAGCGGCGCGCAGGTGCTCTGCGTCGACCGGCCCGCGCTGGATTATCCGGAGATCGTCACCAATGTGGACGAGCTGCTGAGCCGGCTTTAGAGAAAACAGATAAATAGGATCGAGGAGATAGAATGGGAAAGCAAGCTAAAAAAATTATGTTTCAGGGCACCGGCTCGTCGGTGGGGAAAAGCCTGATCTGCGCGGCGATGTGCCGGATTTTAAGTGACATGGGCATGACCGTCAGACCCTTCAAGGCGCAGAACATGGCGCTCAATTCTTTCATAACCAAGGACGGAAAGGAAATGGGCCGCGCGCAGGTCACCCAGGCGGAATGCGCCCGGGTCGAACCGGACGTCCGCATGAATCCCGTTCTGCTCAAGCCCAATTCGGATGTGGGCTCTCAGGTGATTTTGAACGGCGTCGCCGAATTCAACATGGACGCGGCGGAATACCACCGCTACAAGAGCCAGCTGACCGACGTCGTCATGGACGCCTACAACACGCTGGCGGCTGAGGCAGACGTCGTCGTGATCGAAGGCGCCGGCAGCCCGGCGGAAATTAACCTCCGGGACAACGACATCGTCAATATGGGGCTGGCGGAAATGATCGACGCGCCGGTGGTTCTCATCGGAGACATCGACCGCGGTGGGGTCTTCGCGTCCATTTACGGCACGATCAAATTATTGCCGCCCGACGAACAGGCGCGCTTTGCCGGGTATTTAATCAACAAATTCCGAGGCGACGTCGAACTGCTGAAGCCGGGCATCGATATGATGGACCCGATGCTTCACGTGCCCTGCCTCGGTGTTGTGCCGTACACGCGCGTGGTGATCGACGACGAGGACTCGGTGACCGAACGCTGGTACGGCAAACACGAAGGCCAGATCAAAATAGGGGTGGTCAGACTGCGCCACGTCTCGAATTTTACTGATGTGACCGTGTTTGATATGTACCCCGAAGTGTCCGTCGAGTATTACAAAAATGAACGCGAAATCGAGCGGGCTGAGCCGGATCTGTTGGTCATTCCGGGATCCAAAAATACCATTGACGACGTCAAGCACCTGAAAATGTCAAAAATGGCCGACGCGATCATTCAGAAGCATGCGGAAGGCGTACCGGTGGTGGGAATTTGCGGCGGCTACCAGATCATCGGCAAGACCATTTCCGATCCGCATCACGTCGAATCTCAAGCGGACATCATCGAAGGCCTCGGCCTGCTCGACATCGACACCGAGCTCGAGGAAACGAAGACGACGACCCAGGAAACGGGCACGATGCTTAACGGCTTTCTCGACATCGACCCGGACGACAAAAAGGTGCGCGGCTACGAAATCCACATGGGGCAGTCCCGCCCGAGAACCGCGGAGACGAAGCCCTTCGCGAAGCTCGCCGACGGGCGCTACGACGGTGCGGTTTCGCCGGACAAGACCGTCGTCGGAACCTACCTCCACGGCATTTTCGACAACGACGAGCTGCGGGAAAGCCTGCTGAATCAGATCAAGGCGAAGAAGCACATCGCGGCCGGCACCGTCCACGATTACCAGGCCTTTAAGGAAAGTCAGTACGATTTATTGGCCAAGACGGTGAGGGAAGCGGTCGACATGGATCAGATCATGGCCATTCTCGACGGGAGCCAGCAGCACTGATGGCCGGTTCTGTACCCTATTTGTGGTGGATGCTGCTGATCCTCGGGGCGGTGGCGCTGGACTGGCTCGTCGGCGATCCGATAAAGATTCCCCACCCGATCGTCTGGATCGGCAAACTGATCGGCGCCCTGACTAAAAAACTGAACACCACGCCAGAAATCAAAGACGCCTCCCGAGCCAAGGGCCTTCTGATGTGGGTCGTCGTTATCGCGGTGACCGGCGCGGTGACTGCCGGCGTGCAGTGGCTGTGTCTGAAAATCCACCCGGCGGTGTTCGTCGTCGTGACCCTGTGGTTCCTCGGGACGACCCTCGCGGAAAAGAGCCTGCGCCAGGCGGTTGAGGGCGTGGTGAAGGCGCTGAGGGCCGGCGATCTCGAGGAGGCGCGGGTGCAGGTGGGCTACCTCTGCGGCCGGGACACGAGCGCCCTTTCGGAACACGACGTGATTCGCGCGACGGTGGAAACGACGGCGGAAAACACCATCGACGGGATTCTCGCGCCGCTGTTTTACATGTTCGTCGGCCTGATCCTGCAGCACTTCGTCTGGTTCCTTTCGCCGCTGACCCTGGCGATGGTTTACAAGGCGGTGAACACGATGGACTCGATGACGGGCTACATCCAGAAGCCCTACACCCATTACGGCTTTTTCCCGGCGAAGTTCGACGACGCCCTTAATTTCCCGATCGCGCGCCTCGGCTCGTGGATGATGCTCATCGCCGGCGCGGCCCTCGGGTTCGATTTTAAAAACGGCGTGCGCGTTTACAAGCGGGACCACAATATGCACAAGAGCCCCAACGCCGGGCATCCCGAATCGGCGGCCGCCGGGCTGCTGCGGGTTCAGATCGGCGGCACCAATGTGTATTTCGGCGAGGTGGTGGAAAAGCCGACCATTGGCGACGCGGACGCGCCGCTGACGGCGGACACCGTCCATCAGTGCTTGAAGATCATGACCGGCTCGGAAATGGTGTTCGCGGCGCTGGGCGCGGTGGTGTACATCGCCGCCGTATTTCTTCAGCTGAGATAGAATAGCGATACGAGAGAGATGAGGAGGACAATATGAATCGTCACGGAGGATATCAGGGCGACCGTTCGGGGATGCTTGACTTTTCGGTCAACATCAACCCGCTGGGCATGCCGCCCCATTTGAAGTACGCACTGGAGGACGCCCTCGGCGACCTCGGGCGCTACCCGGAGCCTGACGGCAGACGGCACAAGAAGAGACTGGCCAGACGGCTGGGCGTCGCGGATGACTGGGTGATTCTCGGCAACGGCGGCATCGAGCTGATCTATTTGTACGCGATGGCCTTTTCCGGCGGAAGCGCTGTCATCGTCGTGCCGACTTTCAACGAGTACGCCGAAGCCCTGACGGCGGCCGGCTGGGAGATAAGCCTGTGGCAGACGGACTGGGCGTCTAAATTCCGTCTGGACACCGACGCCTTCGCCGCCTACATCTGCCAGGCGAAGCCCGACGCGGTCTTCCTCTGCAATCCGAACAACCCCACCGGCGTCGCCTATTCGCCGATGTACATCCGCTCGCTGATCGACCGCTGCCCCGGCACCGTGCAGTGGTTTGTCGACGAATCCTTCGTGGGCTTTTCGTCGAAGGAATCCTGCTTTTCGCTGGTGGACGGCAATCGGAAAATCGTGCTGCTGCGCTCGATGACGAAATTCTTCGGCATTCCGGGGCTGCGCCTCGGCTACGCGGTCGGACATCCGCAGATCATCTCGGAAATGGCGGCGATCCAGATGCCGTGGAGCGTCAACACCCTGGCACTGACCGCGCTGGACACGGTGTTCGAGGATCAGAAATACATCGAGGACACGAAATCCTACACCAGCCGGGAACGTCACCGGGTGCGCACCGCGCTGTCAGATCTTCCCGGGCTCGAAGTCCTGCCGTCCGGAGCGGACTTCCATTTGTTTAAGCTGGCCCACGGCACAGCGGCGGATCTCAACGCGCTGCTGGAAACGCAGAAAATCTACATCCGGACCTGCGAGGATTTTGTCGGTCTCGGCGACGCTTATTTTCGGGCGGCCGTCAAGAAAAAGGACGAAAACGACCGGCTGATCGCGGCGCTGACCGCCATCATGACCAGCCAGGCGTACAAGGACGAGTAAAGGGGGAGTCATGGCCATTACACTGGTAACAGGAGGTGCGCGGAGCGGCAAGAGCCGTTACGCTGAAAAACAGGTATTCATTTCGGAGGCGGCCGGCCGGGCACCGGTGGCCTACATCGCGACGGCGATTCCCTTTGACGACGGGATGAAGGACCGGATCGCCCACCATCAGGCGAGACGGCCGGCGCGCTGGGCCACCATCGAGCAGTACAAGGACTACCGTACGCTGATGCAGGATCCGGCCTTTGCCGAGGCCGAGACGGTGCTGTACGACTGTCTGACGGTGATGATCACCAATCAAATGATGGAACTGGAAAAGGACTGGGACCACATCTCGATGGCCCGGGCCGGCGAGGTGGAGGACCGCATTCTGGCCGACGTGCAGGATCTGCTCCACGCCCTTCGGACGAAGAAGGAAAGCTACATCGTGACCAACGAGGTGGGGATGGGCCTCGTCCCGGCGTACCGCATGGGCAATCTGTTCCGGGATATCGCCGGGCGGGTGAACCAAATGGTGGCTGCAGAGGCGGACCGCGTCGTGTTCTGCGTCTCGGGGATTCCGATGGTCATCAAGGAAACGGGCGCCGAACCCTTTGAGAAAATATGAGTGTTTTTAAGGCAGGCTGAGCGCCTGCTTTTTTAATATAAATATGTAATTGATTTTTCTTAAAAAAACAAATAATGTAAATTGTAATCAGGTGTTATGATAGAGGTCGTAACATTGTATACAATATAAGTTCTAGACAAATTTAACATCATGAAACGAAAGAAGGCTGATGGTATGAGTTTTAATCCAGTCACAAAAGAATTGGTCGACGCCCTCATCGACGCGTTGGGCGAACACAAGGTCAAACAGGACCCGGATATCCTCCAGTCCTACCAGACCGATCAGGAAGGGGATCCCCGTTTTCATCACATGCCGGAGCTGGTCGTCTTCCCGGAATCGACGGAAGAAGTCGCGAAGGTGGTCCGTCTGGCCAACCAGTACAAGGTGCCGATTACACCGAGAAGCGGCGGCACCTCGGTTTCCCGCGGGGCCATTCCGGTGTACCACGGCATCGTCCTCGTGCTGACGAAAATGAATCATATTTTAAAATTGGACGCGGACAATTTGTACGCCGTCGTGGAAACCGGTGTCTACACCTCGGATCTTCAGGACGCGGCGAAGGCCAAGGGCTTGATTTACGCGGGCGACCCGTGCTCGGCGACCAGCTGTATGATCGGCGGCAACGTCGCGACCAATGCCGGCGGGGACCGCGCCGTCAAATACGGCGTCACCCGGGATCAGATTTACGCGATGAAGGTCGTCACCCCGACCGGCGACATCGTCACCGTCGGCAAGCGGACGAAGAAAAACGCCTGCGGCTACGCGCTGGAACAGCTGATGATCGGCTCGGAAGGGACGCTGGGCATCATCACGGAAATCACCGTCAAGCTTCTGCCCCTGCCAAAATACCGTCAGGATGTGGTGGCGGTGTTCCGCGACAACGCCAAGGCGCTGCGCCTGCCCAACCGCCTGACTAAGGAAGGCATTGTGGCGACCAGTATGGAATATCTGGACTACAAGGCGATTGGCGCCGTGGCCGAATACCTGGACGTGACGGCGCCCTTCGCTGAAGAATTCTGCGTCTACGTGATCATGACCATCGAAACCTTCAACGAAGCTTACATGGACGAACAGCTGGTGACCATCGACGAAGTGGCCCGGGAAATGGGCGCGGAAGACGTGCGCATCATCGAACCGAAATCGACGATTTGGAACCTGCGCCGGAACTTCGGCGAAGCGGCGAGAGAAGCGAGCCCGAAATACTATCAGGAAGACTTCGTCGTGCCGCTGGATAAAATCATCGACGTGATGGAAGCCATCCCGACCTTTGAAAAGAAGCACGATATCCCGACGATTACCTGCGCCCACATCGGCGACGGCAACATCCACACAGCGCTGATGAATTACGGCTTTGACGACGACGAATGGAAGGAAAAGGTCGACGCCTTCCACGCCGACGTCTACCCGCTGGTCTACAGTGTGGGCGGCTCGATGTCCGGCGAACACGGCATCGGCTACAAGCGGGTCGCGGATTTCAAAAAATACACCGACCCGGCCGAATTCAAAATGATGCAGGCCATCAAAAAGGCCCTCGACCCCAACGACATTCTCAATCCTGGGAAAATCTTCGATTTGGAACAGGAATAAAATAGAGATCGTCATCACAACGCTTCGGATTATTCCGAGGCGTTTTTTCATGCGCACTGCGGGTTTAAGACTCCGGGGCGACCTTTGGCAGATGGCGCGTCTCGTGGTATAATAGAGCAGTATGAAGAAAAACAATTAGGAGCATTATGGAACCAACAACCCTTTATCTCGTGCGTCACGGCACGACAAAATACAACGAAGAAATGCGCCTTCAGGGACGAAGCGACATCCCGCTCAACGATTTGGGCCAGGCGCAGGGTAAATTACTCACAGCGTACTTTAAAGACATTCCGATCGATCTTGGCGTCACTGGGCCACTGTCTCGGGCGCGCCAGACCCTGGATTACATTCTGGGGGACCGGAAGGATACGGTACCGATTCTGATCGAACCGGACATCACCGAAATTTACGGCGGAGTCGCCGAGGGCCGGCGCTTTTCGGAAATCAACGTGTTTTTCCCGAACCTGCTCGACGCGATGCGCGAGGCCCCGAGCCAGTTTGCGCCGCCGGAGGGCGAATCCGGGCCGGAGGTGTACCGCCGGGTGACGGCTGCGGTCATGAAGATTCTGCGGGCCCATCCGGGGAAGACGATCGCGATGGCGTCCCACGGGTTCGCCATTGACACGTTCTTGAACTACGCCGAGGGTCATCCTGAGGATCAGATGATTTCCCGAATCCTCGACAACGTGGCGGTCAGCAAATTCACCTACGATCCAGACACCGACAAATTGACAACGGATTACATCGGCGACAGCCACCACCTGACCGACGAATACCGCCAGAATTACGACTGGGACGAGCTTTCGAAGCCGCTGCCGCTGTTCGTTTACTACCCGAAATGCTCGACCTGCCGGAAAGCTAAAAAATTTCTCGACGACAACGGCGTCGCCTACCAGAGCCGGGACATCGTAGCCGATCGGCTGAAGGCGCCGGAGCTGCTGGCGCTGATGGGCCGCTCGGAGCTGCCGGTACGCCGATTTTTCAACACCAGCGGCAAATTGTACCGGGAACGGGGCCTGAAGGATCAGGTCGGTCAAATGAGCCCGGAAGCAGCGGCGGCCTGTCTCGCGGAAGACGGCATGCTCGTCAAGCGGCCGATTCTGGCTCTGCCCGACCGCGTGATCCTCGGATTTAACGAAGACAAATGGCGGGCCTTTTTAAACCTGTAATTTTAGAATAAACCCATACCACGAAGCGGAGGAATGACGATGAAAATCAGAAAATACGCGGAGCGGATACCTCAATACACAGCGCGGGCGGTGCTGCCCCTGGTTAAGCTGCCCAAACCGCCGGTACTGTCCGGCGTCGGCATGGTTCGGCGCTTTCCGGAGGTCATTGCGATGACGGACGCGCGGCGCCTGCTGATCGTCTGTGACGAGGCGGCCGCGGCGCAGCCCTTGATGGCGGATCTTCAAAGTGATCTGGCCGACCAGAACATCGAATCGGTACGCTACGTGCAGGAAGCGGAGGCACCGGAGCTTCACGACGTGTACAGCGCGGTGGACCGCTACCTGTCTGAGCTCTGTGACGGCGTTCTCGGGGTCGGCGGCGAGTCGGCTTTAAACTGCGCGAAGCTGATTGCGGCGCGGGTGACCAACGTCAAGCCTGTGCCGAAAATGGCCGGCATCGGGCGCGTGTTTCACCGTCTGCCGCCGCTGTTCGCCGTACCGACTACCTTTGGCTCCGGCTGCGAATCGTCGATCGCCGCTGAGGTTTTCGACGAAGAAACGGGCCGCCGCCTCGCGGTGGTCGACCCGAAGCTCTGCCCGCTGGCCGTCTGTCTCGATCCGGATCTGTTGTCGGCGCTGGACGCCGAACAGACCGCGGCGATGGGCATGGAAGTGCTGTCGGTGGCGGTCGAGGCCTACATCGGCTTGTTTGACGCTGACGACGTCCGGAGTGAGGCCCTCGACGCGAGCCGTCTCGTCTTCGACAATCTCGAAAAGCGCGCGGCGGATTTGAGCGATTGGCGCGCCCTCCAAAATCTCCAGAGGGCGTCGGTACTGGCCGGCGAGGCTTTCAGCCGCGGGATGGCGGGCTACACCTACGCGATCGCCAATGTGCTGAGCGAAGCCTACAATCTGCCAAAAGCGTCTTTAAAGGCCGCGGTTCTGCCGGCTGTGCTGGCCTTTTCGGCGGACGCCTGCGCCGGGAAGCTGGCGGAGCTGGCCTACAACGCGGGCCTCGGAACGGAATGGGACGAAGACGAAGAACTGGCCGAAGTGCTGATCGAACGCATCCGCCGGATGAACGCTGCTCTCGGCCTGTCGACGGCCTTTGCAGCAATCCGCCCCGGCGACGTGCGGGATCTCGCCGCGCAGGTCGTCGGCGAAATGGGTCCGGCCTATCCGGTGCCGAAGCTGATGGAAAAAGCAGACGTAGAGGATGTGATCAGCGGGCTGATCGATCTGGACGTTTAAAAAGCGTACAATTTTACCGAAGGTTAAGTGACCTTCGGTATTTTTTATGTAAAGTCAAAGGTTCTATGTTATAATTTTTAAAATCTGTATTTTAGGATCAACAAGACAAATGGAAAGAAAAAAATTACTCATTTTGATGAACGGTGTCGCGGGAACCGGCCTGGCGAACACCCACGCTTTAGATATCATCGCGGAATTTGCCAAGGACGGCTGCGAATCGACGGTGTACCCGATTCTGCCGTCGGAAGGGCTGACGGCGGAGTCCATTTTGGCTGAAACCGACGGCCGCTTCGACGTCGTGGTCTGCTGCGGCGGCGACGGCACGCTGAATCACGCGATCAACGGCATGATGCACATGACCCACCGCCCGATTCTCGGCTACATTCCCAGCGGCTCGACCAACGATTTCGCCAAGGGCATCGGCATTCCCGAGGGCCTGATCGACCAATGCCACACGATCGCGGGCGAACACACCGAACGCTACGACATTGGCCGGCTCAACGACAGATACTTCAACTACATCGCGGCCTTTGGCGCCTTCACCTCGGTGTCCTACGACACGAGCCAGACCTTTAAGAACGCCCTGGGGCACGCGGCTTATATGATGAAGGCGATTTTGACGATTCCCCAGAATTTCAAATACCGCAGCCGGTTCAAAATGATCCACGACGGGGTGACCGAGGAACGGGAAGTGCTTTTCGGCTGTATCTCCAACACGACGAGCATGGGCGGCTTCGAGATGCCCTTCTCCGACCGCGTCGAATTATCGGACGGGATTTTTGAAGTGATGCTGATCAAGGCGCCGCCAATGTGGATTGAAATCAACCAGATCCTGACGACGCTGCTGTCGGGCAGCACGGACAGCCCCTACATCGAGGTGTTCCAGACCCGGGGCATCACCTTCGAGATGGAAGAAGAGACGGCGTGGACGGTCGATGGCGAATTCGGCGGCAGCTACAAGCGCGCCGACATCGGCGTGGCTCATCAGGCGATCGAAATCATGCTTCCGACGCCGCGGCAGAAAGAAAAGATGGACGCGGCCAACCAGCCGATCTTCCCGGAATAAGCCGCGATAAAAAAGCAGGAGACTTAAATGGACGATAACGAAATCAAAGCGATTATGGACAAATCCCGGCAGGACCGCGCGCGGTTCGAGGCGAACCGGGACAAAATGATGCGCGCTCAGGCGTCTCGGGAGACGGCGCCCTCTGAAGGCGGCGCCGTGACTCTCGACATGACGGTGGCGGAGATCATTGAGGTGCACCCGTCGGCGGCGGACTACCTTGTCGCGGACTGGAACATGGCCTGCATCTCTTGCCCGGCCTCTCAAAGCGAGACTTTGCGGGAGGCAGCTCAGGTCCACGAGCTCGATCCCGAGGACGTCTGTGAGGCTCTCAACGATTTTCTCGAGGACACGGCGATGATCCAGGCCGAGGAGCTCGAATAATACGGTTTTTTGCCAACAAAAAAAAGAAGGCGTCAGGCCTTCTTTTTTTGATGCAATTTTGACAGCATAGGCTTATTTTTGGAAGCGGTCCTTCACGCGCAGGAGCAGCGCCGCGTTGATGACGACGAAGACGGAGCCGCAGTTGTGCCACAGGGCGCCGGTGATCGGGACGAGCAGCCCCAAACCCGAAAGGACGATGGCCGTAAAGTTCAGGATCATCGCGACAATGATGTTGACCTTGATTTTTTTCATGGCCCGGTGGCTCATGTCGATCAGGTGGGGCAGGCGCTTCAGGTCGTCGCTCACTAGGACAGCGTCCGCCGATTCGACGGCGATGTCGGAGCCGATGCCGCCCATCGCGATGCCGGCGTGGGCCGAGGACAGGGCCAGGGCGTCGTTGATGCCGTCACCGGTCATAGCCACGCGGTGACCGGCCTTTTCCAGCGCCTTCAGATGGGTTAACTTGTCCTCGGGCAGGAGGTCGCTTTTGACGTCGTCGATGCCGACTTCAGCCGCGATGCCCTTGGCGATGGCGCCGCGGTCCCCGGTGAGCATAACCGGGTGAAGCCCTAAGGATTTGAGGGCGGTGACGGCGTCCTTCGCGTCCGTCCGGACCGGGTCCGCCAGGGCGATCAGCCCGACGACTTCGCCATCCGCGCTGACGGCGATGGGCGTGGCCTCGGACGCGGCGATGCGGTCGGCCGCGGCAGAGACTGTCTCGTCGTCGAACAGGGCGGCCTTACCGACAAAGAGGGTTTTCCCGTCGACCTTTCCCTGGATGCCTTTGCCCTGGAGCACTTCGACGTCTTCGCAGTCGGGCAGAGCGCCGCCTTCCGTTTCTTTGAAGTGGGCGGTAATGGCCTTCCCGAGGGGGTGTTCGGAGTAGCGTTCAAGGGCGGCGGCTCCGGCGAGCACAGCCTTTTCGCTGACCCCGTCCTTTAAGGAGATGACTGCTGTGACGGCCGGCGTGCCTTCGGTCAGGGTGCCGGTTTTGTCAAAGGTGATGGTGTCGACGCCGGCAATGCGTTCGAGGGCGTCGCCGCTTTTGACGAGGACGCCGTAGCGGGTCAGGTTGCCGATGGCGGCGGCCACCGCGGTCGGCGTCGCGAGGACGAAGGCGCAGGGGCAGAACACGACGAGGACGGTGACGGCGCGGCTGAACTGGTGGGTCAGCAGTCCGACGACCACGGCGCAGCTCAGCGCCACGAGGACCATCCACGCCGCCCATTTGTCGGCCAGGCCGACGATCGGCGCTTTGTTCGCGTCGGCCTCCCGGGCCAGGTCGATCATGCGCTGGAGCGTCGAGTCGGCGCTTTCCCGTTCGGCGCGGATGTCGATGGGGCTCTGCTGGTTGACGGTGCCGCTGAGCACCGCGTCGCCGGCAGCTTTTTCCACCGGGATGGATTCGCCGGTCATCGCCGCCTGATTGACGGCGGAGCTGCCGGCCACGATCGTGCCGTCGACGGGAATCGTTTCGCCGGCGAGGACGCGCAGGGTGTCGCCGATTTGAATCTGTTCGACGGGGATGACCGTTTCCGCGCCGTCCGTCACGCGTCTGGCGGTTTTCGGCGTCAGGTTGATCAGCGCTTCGATGCCTCGGCGCGCCCGTTCGGAGGTGTAGTCTTCGAGGAGCGAGCCAATCTGCATGATGAACGCCACTTCCCCGGCGGCGAACCATTCCCGGGTGATCAGCGAGGCGATCAGCGCCAGGGAGACGAGCAGGTCCGCCGTGATGTCTTGCTCGGTGACGATCGCCTGAGCGGCGCCGAAGACGATGGGCACGCCGCAGAGGACGGCGGCCGCCCAGGCCGGGTCAAATACGGAAAAAGCCGGAATCGGATGAAAATGAGCGGCGAGACTCAAGACCAGCGCGATCCCTGAGAGGATCACGCAGACGAGGGTCGGCCGTGTGTCGTTGTTGAGCCATTTTTGAATCATGAAGGGGCCTCCAATCTTTTATTTCGTTTAAATTTATTGTAAAATAAAAGATATTCCGATAGAATAATCAAAAATGCGCAACTATTCGTTACCGAACAAAATGGTGAATTTGTACCATTAACGATTTAACCGATGCAGCAGAGAGGAGGATGACGATGGCAAACCGGCCCGACCGCAGGAAACAGAAAAGCCGTCAGGCGATTCTCTCCGCTTTCCGGACGCTTTTGACGCAGAAGCGCTACTCGGACATCACGGTTCAAGAGATTATCGATTTGGCTGACGTCGGCCGCAGCACCTTTTACGCTCATTTCGAGACGAAGGACACCTTGCTCGCCGAGCTGTGCGCGGACATCTCCGCCCACGTGGTCGCGCCCCATCAGCACGCCGAATCCTCCCACGATTTTTCCGGCGTCAAGCCCGACGCGGCGACGGTGGTGACCCACATTTTTTACCATTTGCGGGACGATCACCGCAACCTGGTCATGATGCTCAAAGGCAGCTCCCGGGCGCTGTTTCTGCACTACTTTAAGCACAGCCTGACCGAGACATTCCAGGCGATTTGGGGCGGAGCCATCGCGGAGGTGGACCTGCCAGAAGATTTCCTTTTGAGTCACATTACCGGCGCCTTTGTGGATGCCCTGGACTGGTGGATCTCCAGAGACATGGCTGACGCGCCGGAGATCATCGCCGAGTATTATCTTAAAACCATCGAGCCGATTCTCGGAGACGGCTGACGGATATAAACGTGTTTGGCGCGGCGTTTCAGCCGAATCGCCTAAAGATTTTCAGCATGAAGGAGGCTGACATGATTTACAAAACCAAAGGAACCTGTTCCCGCGCGATCGAATTTGACATTGACAACAACGGCGTGATCACCCACGTCGCCTTTGAAGGCGGATGCGACGGCAACACCAAGGGTGTGGCGAAGCTGGTCGAAGGCCTGCCGGTGGACACGGTGATCGACAAACTGCAGGGCATCGACTGCCGCGGCCGCGGCACGTCTTGTCCGGATCAACTGGCCAAGGCCCTTTCAGCATGGAAGGCTGGAGAAGCGGAGTGAGCCATGGACATCTCAAACATCACGATTAACAGCCACTCCAGTGTTAAGCTCGCGGGCAGCGCTGTGGTCTACAGCGATCCCTTCCAGGTGACCGACGCGTCCCACGACGCCGATTTGGTGCTGATCACCCACGATCATTACGACCACTTCGACCCGGAAAGCCTCGACAAGGTCTGCAAGGATGACACGGCCTTCGTCGCGCCGGCGACGTGCATCGACGAGGTTCAGGCCTACGCCGGCGACCGCCAGGCCATCGGCCTCGCACCCGGGCAGCAGGTTTTGATCGACGGCGTCCGCATTCAGGCAGTGCCGGCCTACAACAAAACCAAGGCCTTTCACCCGAAGGCGAACGCTTGGCTCGGCTACGTGCTCGATCTGGACGGCATGACGATTTACATCGCCGGGGACACGGACAATTTGAAGGAAAACACGGCGATCGACGCCGACGTCGCTCTTGTGCCTGTCGGCGGGACGTACACGATGGACGCCAAAGAAGCGGCGGATTTTGTCAATGCGTTAAACCCGAAAGTCGCGATTCCGATGCATTACGGCGCGATCGTCGGCAATCCGACGGACGGCGATTTATTTGAAGATCTCGTCAACAAGCGCATCGCCGTCGTGCGCAAGCTGTTCGTGTAATTCAAATTTATAGGTAATCCAAAGCAGGCGTTTGAATAGATTTTAAATTCTGTTCAGGCGCTTGTTTTTTTGTGCCGTAACTTGCGAAAAATCTATCGCTCTTTGCTAAAACTAAGTTAAAAAGGATTTCATCGTATTGGCATATACTTATAACTGTGATAAGATAAATGGGTATCAAATAATGGACCATTAACGCGAAAAAGGAGGAACCGATGCAGCTCACTGAACGCCAAAAACGTATTGCGGAAATTGTGAAAAAGGAACAGCCGATTACCGGAGAAAAAATTGCCCGCAAGCTGCAGGTGACCCGCAGCGCCCTTCGGGGGGATCTCGCGGTGTTGCTGTCGGGGCAGATCCTTTCAGCGCGGCGCCACCTCGGCTACTATTACGTCGGCGGCGGTGAGGATCCGGTTCAGGAAAAGCTCGCCAGCCTGTGCATTCGGGATTACATGTCCGAGCCTATCGTCGTGCGCGCCGATTCCGATGTGGATTCGGCCATTTACCGCCTGTTCACCGAGGACATCGGCACCCTCTTCGTCGGGACGCCGGAGGACGTCATCGGTGTGGTTTCCCGGAAGGATTTGATCAAGAGCGCGATGGGGCGGGACGACTTGTCGAAAATGCCGATTTCGATGGTGATGACGCCGCGGACGAAAATCGTCTACGCCGGTCCGGAGGACACGGTGCTTTCGGCGGCGGAAAAGCTGCTGCATTACGAGGTCGACTGTCTGCCGATCGGCACGGTCCACACCGACGACGGAGAAGAAAGATTTTCGGTCGTCGGCCGGCTTTCGAAAACCAATATCGTGAAAATTTTCGTCGCCCTGGGCGAAAAGCGGGCGGCGAACAGAAAGAAAACAGAATAATAGAATTGTGATTTGAATAAAGCAAAACGGCGCGTTGTGAGGACGCGCCGTTTTTTTGTGTGCGGTTATACATTGCCGAGCAGGACGTGTGATAAATGCGCTTCAGCGACAGCTTTGAGGGCGTTGAGCGTTGCGATCGGCGTCGGCGGTTTGACCGCGCGGTACATCGGAAAGTAGCGCGTGAGATGCAGGGTCAGGTCCGGGTTGATGTCCGCGAGCCACGCGGCCTCTTTTGCCATGTCGTCGGGATCGTCGTTTAAGCCCGGGACGATCAGCGTCGTTACCTCGACGTGGCAGTGGGCCGCGGTGCGGGCGATGAAGTGCTTCGTCGTCTCCAGGTCTCCGCCGCAGGCGCGGTAGATCTCTGGGCGGAAGCCCTTCAAATCGACGTTGACGGCGTCGAGGTCCGGCAGCAGCTCGGACAGGACCGCATCGGTACACTGGCCGTTGGTGACCAGCACGTTGACCATGCCGGCCTCGTGAATCAAATGCGCCGTATCCCGAACGTATTCGTAATTGGTCAGCGGTTCGTTGTAGGTGTAGGCGACGCCGATATTGCCGTGGGTGCGCTTGAATTCAGCCGCGTCGGCCAGGACCTCCCGAGGCGAGACGCGGCGGGTGTTCTGCTTGGGCGCCCTTTGGGAGATCGTGTAGTTCTGGCAGAAGGGGCAGCGCATGTTGCAGCCGTAAAAGCCGATGGACAGGATGTTGGAACCGGGCATGAAGCGCGCGAGGGGTTTCTTTTCAATCGGGTCCAGGGCCGTCGAGGAAAGCACTCCGTAGCCGGACGGGACAATGTAGCCCTTGCGGTTCGTCCGCGCTTGGCAGATTCCGGTCTCTCCTGGCGCGAGCCGGCAGTGATGGGGACAGACCGGGCAGATTGTCGGCGCGCTCATTTTAAGGCCTCGTGGCGCACCACCTCGAAGCGCATGAGCGAAACCGGTTCGTCCTGGCGGATGCCCGCCTTTTGCTTCGAGATGGCGATTTGTTCGGCCGGGGTGTCGACGCCGTCCAGATCGGGCAGCAGCAGGCCCCGCCGCGCGCCGTTTGTGACGATGACGCCGTAGCGTTTGGCGTCGAGGGCGTCGACGGACTGCACCGGCTCCGGCGTCGTCAGCACGTCGACGGAAATATCGAGGGCTGGCAGTTCAGCGGGCGCGATGGGCCGAAACCGCGGGTCTTCCGTCGCGGCGGCCGCGCCATTGTGGATGATTTCGTCGGCGACATTCTGGTAGACCGGCATGAAGGTGCCGATGCAGCCGCGAAGCTGGCCCTTTTCGTGGATCGAGACGAACACGCCAGCCCGGTTCTGGGTCATCGCGTCGGGCAGCCCGTTGGGCACGGCGATGAGCGTGCCTGTCTTGACGTAGGCTTCGACAGTCTGTCTGGCCAGGGCGACGTAAGGGTCTTCGGCGCGGAAGATCCCGGTGCCGTAGCCGACGCCGAAGGTGTTTTGATGGGAGAGCACCTGGGGCGTGACGGATAGGTCAGACAGGGCGCCGGCCATGATCGTGAAGGAACGGTGGCCGCATTCCTCGGCGGCGTCTAAAAAGGCGGGATCGAAGTGCAGCAGCGCCTCGAAATCGCCCCGGCTCATGACGTCGATCAGCCGTGCATCGTATTCCGGGCCCTGGGGATGGAAGCCGTAAGGGCCGTCAGCCTTTTGGCAGTGGGACAAATCGCCGCTGGCGACGTAGATGCAGCGCCGTCCGGTCTGGCGGACGGCCTTCGCGATGAGCTCGCCGAGGTGCCAGTGATCCTTGAGGGACAGGCCGGAGAGCCCCAGACGCACGAGCTTGAAGTTGGGGTACCGCCGCCGGATGAAATACAAGGGCACGAGGGTGCCGTGGTCCGGGGTCAGCGACGGCGTGCGTTCCCCCATCGTGCCGGCCGGAAAATTTTCACCTTCGGCCAAATCCACGATCGCGTCGCGAAGCGCGGTGTCGTAATGGATGTCAAAGGTGACGTCCGGCGCGCCGAAGGGGCCGAAATCGCCAAAGGCTTCGCTCCCCGGCGCGATGTGGAAATAATCCCGGTACATCGGCGCGTGGGGCGACGACAAAATGATTGTCTCCGGCGCGAGGGCCGCAACGTCTCGGGCGACGGCGTCGTAGCCGTCTAGGGTTTTCTGAATGATTTTTTCTTCGCCCTTGCCGATTTCGGGCACGGCAACAGGCGGATGGGGCAGCATATAGCCCGCCAGGATCGACATGATAAGACCTCCCTTTTTTCAATTTACTTCTGCTATTATTTTGGAGTTCAACTGTATTTTATCGCCGAAACATAAAATTTAATTAAAAGCGGCACGGCTTTTGTGCGGTGTCGCGTGGCTTTTATCGGCGCGCCGTGGTAAAATAAAAGACAGCAAGCGTTCTCATTTGAGCGCACAATCTGACAAGCATGAGGGGAAGTTATGGATTTTTACCAATTTTATACTGGACATTGTTTCGACGCCCACAAGTTTTTGGGTGCCCATTTGACGGCAGACGGCGCGGTGTTTCGGACCTTTGCGCCGGCGGCAGATAAAATCGATCTGCGCCTGTGGCAGGAAGACGGCGAAAAAACGGTGCCGATGCACGAAATTTACGACGGCAATTTTTACGAATGCGAGGTCGCCGGAGCGGCGCCTGGCGACTACTACGCCTACGAAATTTATCACAACGGCAGCTGCGTCGAGCACTGTGATCCCTACGGCTTCGGCATGGAGCTGCGGCCGGGACACCGCTCGGTGATCCGGGATCTCGGCGCCTACACCTTTAAGGATCAAAAATGGATCGCCGGGCGAGACGACGGTATGTCCAAGCCGGAAAACATTTACGAAATGCACCTGGGCTCTTGGCGCAAGAAGGGGGACGCGCCCGACGGTGACTGGTACACCTACGAAGAAATTGCCGGGCCGCTGATCGCTTATCTCGTGCAGTCCGGCTACAACGCGGTGGAATTTCTGCCGCTGTCGGAACACCCGGCAGACGTCAGCTGGGGCTACCAGAACACGGGCTTCTTCGCGCCGACGAGCCGCTACGGTGAAGCGGCGGGCCTGATGGCGCTGGTGGACGAGCTGCACCAGCACGACATCGCCGTGATCATGGACTTCGTGCCGGTGCATTTCGCGGTGGACGACTACGGCCTGGCCAATTACGACGGGACGCCGCTGTACGAATACCCTAATCAGGACGTGGGGAACAGCGAATGGGGGAGCAAAAACTTCATCCATTCCCGCGGCGAGGTCTGCAGCTTCCTTCAGTCGGCGGCCAATTATTGGCTGGAAACCTACCATTTTGACGGCCTCAGGATGGACGCGATCTCGCGTATCATTTACTGGCAGGGCGACGAAGCCCGCGGCGTGAATTACAACGCGGTGGATTTCATCAAGACGATGAATAAAGGGCTCAAGGCGCGCCATCCCAGCTGCGTGCTGATGGCGGAAGACTCTACGAATTTTGAAAAGGTGACCGCGCCGGTGGATGAAGGCGGTCTCGGCTTCGACTACAAATGGGATCTGGGCTGGATGCACGACACCCTCTCGTTTTTCCAATCCTCGCCGGAGCAGCGCCTCGGCCGGTACCACAAGCTCACCTTCTCGATGATGTACTACTACAACGAGCACTACCTGCTGCCCTATTCCCACGACGAGGTGGTGCACGGCAAGGCGACGATCCTTCAGAAAATGAACGGGGACTACGACGGCAAATTCCCCCAGGCCCGGGCGATGTACGCCTACATGATCGCCCATCCGGGGAAGAAATTGAATTTCATGGGCAACGAGATCGGCCATTTCAGAGAATGGGACGAAAAGCGGGAGCAGGACTGGAACCTGCTGGAATTCCCGATTCACGAAGCCTTCTACCACTATATCTGCGACCTCAACCATTTGTATTTAAATCATCCGGCGCTTCACGCGAAGGACTACGACCGGGACGGCTTTGAATGGACCCAGGTTCACGGCGAAGACCGGACGGTCTACGGATTTGAACGCCGCGGAGGGGGCGAAACGATCCTCGCGCTGTTCAACTTCAGCGACAAGGGACACAGCGAAGTGCTGCCCGGCACGCTTGCGGACTACGAGCTGTTGATTCACAGCAACGACGAAAAATACGGCGGCGCTGTTGAAAATCCAAAACACTGCTTGAGCGTTCAAAATGGCAAAGTGGTCTGCGCCCTGGCGCCGTTTTCGGGCATTCTGTTTTTGAAGAAGAATAAGTAAAATCCTGATCGATCAAACAATCAACATCTTTACTGCATTCACAGTAAGGATGTTTTTTCTTGCAAAGCCATAAATATGATTTAAATCGTATTCGTTTTCAATATTAAGTGAAAATTGTCAGGCGCATTTAGTCAAATGACACAATCTGTCTATGTTCCTTTTCTTAAGCTGAAATTAAAATAAAAATAACACAACAGTTAGAGTAAAAAATTGTTTAAGAGAGGGGAAGATTGCTATGGAAAAACAGGGGAGACTATTCGTCTTAACGGCTTTTTTAGGCCTATTGCTGGTGATTGGCGCGCTGCCGTCGCGCGTTTCGGCGGCTGGCGGCGCGGATAAAACGTCCAATTTTCACGCGGTGATCACGTCTCAGTCGGATACGTGGTCCAATGGCGTGACGGCGACCTACTCGGTCGATTACACGATTGATCAAGGATCTATGAGTGAAGGGGATTACGTAATCGTCTCGATCCCGCAAAACATTGTCTCGGATGTGGATTGGGCGGTTTCGTCCCAGCACTTCAGTCAGGTTGTGGACCTTAAAAATGGTCAGTATAAACTCGTTTTCGGTGCGGGTGCTCAATCATCGCTAAGCGGCTCTTTCGCAATGAATTTGACGATGAAAAACGATACAGATACGTCGAAATCCGGAACGATCTCGATCGGCGGCGCAGCTAAGACGCTGACGGTCAATCCAAGCTCGTCCTCATCCGGGACAGTAGGGGAAGAGACGCGTGCGATCGATAAGGATGTCAACGATACGGATGTAGCTTACAGCGGATACGATTATTCGGACGGCAGGGGCAACAACGCGAAACAAATCGGCATCATTAATTCCTCGACAGATGGTGTCTACACATACCGTCTGTTCGTCAACAAGAAAAAAACAAACATGGCTAACGTGACGGTCAGTGACACGCTGCCTGGCGGAATGCATTTTTTGAATCAGACGCCAACTGTCGAATATTACGAAAGTGGAAGCGCATCTGAGACAGTCGATCCGAGCTTGTATCAGCTCACATGCGTCGGTGACAAGCTGACGTTTACTTATCCTGGCGCATTGAGCCGCTGCATTCAGATCAGTTACAAGGTCAGCGTGGATGACACGAAAAATGCAAAGTACACCAATTCCGCATCGATCGATTACACGGAAAATGGCAAGGCCTATTCCGAACACGTGGGTTATGTGCTCCAAGGAAAGAAGTACAGTGCAGTTAATGGTGAAAAACAGGTCAATAAGACCGAAATCACCAATGCGAACCAAGATCAGCAGGTGATGTATTCGTTTAAATTTTGGAACAATAAGGTCACGGAAGCTAGAAAAATTAATTTTAGTGACACTTTGGATTCCCATGTGCGGTTTGATGGTGCTGTGAGCAGCGATTATTTTTCGATTACACAGGATGCGCAAAATCCTCATGTGATTCACGTCACAAACAAACTGGATCTTCCCGCCGATAAAACGTTTTACGCGCGTTTTTTTGTTAATATGAGCGGCGTTCCGGCGGGTTACACGGTGATGAACACAGCCGGCGGCAACACGGTCTACACCACCAAAAAAGCTGAAGTGGCATTAACAGCCACCAAGACCCTCAACGGTAAGGCGCCTGGAAAAGACAACATCTATCAGTTTGAATTGTGCGACAGCAGGGGCAAGGTGCTGCAAACCAAAATAAACGGTGCCGACGGAAGAATCGCCTTCGACCCAATAGAATACGGTCTCAGTGATGTCGGAAAGACTTTCGATTACACAGTTAGAGAAAAACAAGGTGCCGACACGAAAACGACTTACGATTCGTCGGTTTACCAGGTGAGTGTAAAAGTCGCTCAAGATGGAAAAGAGCAGCCGATTACGACCACAACGACAATTGTGAAAAAAGGACAAAAAGATCAGCCAGGTCAGTCGGTTGAGAGCATGACTTTCGCCAATAGTCAAGAGCTGGCACCCGCGACGGCGTCGATCACGGCTGTCAAGAGCTTGAGCGGGCGTGCGCTTAAGAACGGCGAATTCAGCTTTACCTTGACAGCACAGGACAAGGCTCCGATGCCAGAAGGTGCAAAGGATAGCAAACTCACCGTCACCAACGACGGGACGGCTGTCAATTTTGGAAAGATTATCTACAATAAAGCCGGGTCTTACACGTATACGATTAAAGAAAATAGCGGAGACCTCGGTGGCGTTACTTACGATACAAGTGAAAGAACCGTTACGGTGAATGTGAACGAAGATACGCAAAAGGGTACTTTGAACGCTGTTGTCAATGGCGCAGGATCGGCGGCGACTTTTTCCAACACTTATAAGGCTAGACCTGCGACAGCTGATATCACAGCGCAGAAGACACTGACCGGCCGTTCGCTTAAGAGTGGCGAATTCAGCTTTACTTTAACAGCGAATGATAACGCGCCGATGCCGTCAGGTGCTAAAGAGGGTAAACTCACGGTTAAAAATAACGGTTCATCTGTCGATTTCGGCAGCATCACTTACGACAAAGCGGGCACCTATACTTATGCAATTCAGGAAGAAAAAGGCAGCCTCGGCGGCGTAGGGTATGACGGCAGCATTAAAACGGTGACGGTTACGGTCACCGACGACGGCTTGGGTCAGCTGAAAGCGGCGGTTTCCGGCGACGGCAAAGACGCGATCTTTAGAAATACCTATCAGACCGGCACCGTGAACGCGTCGATCACAGCCGTGAAATCACTTGAAGGCCGAACGCTTAAGCCTCATGAGTTCAGCTTTACGCTGACCGGGGATAATCACGCTCCGATGCCCAAAGATGCAAAAGACGGCAAACTCACAGTCAAAAACAACGGCGCAGCAGTCGATTTCGGCAGCATTACTTACGACAAAGCGGGCACTTATAATTACACAATTCAGGAAGAAAAAGGCAGCCTCGGCGGCGTGACCTACGACGGCAGCACCAAGACGGTCAAAGTCACCGTGGCTGATCGCGGCGACGGGACGCTGAGTGCGACAGTTGACGGTGCGGGCAGCAGCGCGACCTTTAAAAACATATACGCGCCGAAGCCCATAGCGACATCTTTCTTTGCAGATAAAGTTTTGACCGGCCGCACATTAAAAGACGGCGAATTCAGCTTTACCATTTCCGCGGCAGCCGGTACCCCGATGCCAGATAAAACCACGGCTGTCAACAAAGCGGACGGTACCATCGATTTTGGAAAGGTCACGTTCGATCAAGCCGGCACCTACACCTACGCTATTAAAGAAAATGGAGGCCAGGTCAAAGGCGTGACATACGATAGCAGTGTTAAAAACATCGTCGCCGAAGTCACCGATGACGGCAGCGGCCAGCTTCAGGTGAAAGTGACCGGAAATGGCAAGGCAGCTACGTTTAAAAATACTTATCAGGCGGCCGGTGCAGCGATTGTCAAAGGGCAGAAGACCGTCAACGGCAAGGCCTCAGGGAATTTGAGTGGCTTCACCTTTACACTGACGCCGATTAACGCCCAAGGCGTCGGCATCGGTGAGCCGATGAAGGCGGTCACGGCGGCCGACGGCAGCTTTGTCTTTGATGCGATTCAATACGAGCTCAATGACGTCGGCACTTATGATTACTTGCTGGATGAAACGAACCTGCCACAGGGTTATCAAAAAGATTTCCAGCCGAAACGGGTCAGAATCACCGTGACGGACAATGGCGACGGAACGCTCAAGACCGTTGTCGCAGATATGCCAAAAGACGGCCTGATGTTTAACAATACGCACAAGACGACTCATGTGGCACCGATCGTTCCGACGGTTGGCAAAGTCGTCAAGACGGGCGATACGACCAATATCATTGGATGGATGGTCTTAGCCCTTGCCGCCAGTGTGGGATTGGTGATGATAAACAAAAAACGTGAAATCAAAAAATAACCCCGTCATGTGATAAAATACCTGATCATAGAAAGACGCCTCCGGTTTGAATCGGAAGCGTCTTTTTAATGTGAAAGCTTATCTTGGGTTTGCAGGATTCGGTACATGAGATTTGGCGATATGCACAATCATATTATCCAGCGACCAGTCCATGAGTTTTTGACAATTGGCGACGATGTCTTCCGGTGAGGTTCCAGATTCATCGTCGATGTAGTGCAGAATGATCTCGACAAAAATATACTGGTAATAGCGCGTCACGAGAGCGGTGTCTTCCTCGCAGAGTACCACACGGTTGCGGTGAGCGCAGGTTTCAACTGCAGGCCGCAAAATGAATGCGGCAGCATTTTCTAAAGCTTTTTTAAAATCAAAAAAAAATTTTGAATGGTAAATGTGCTTAAATTTAATGCGCTCTTTCTGAATGAATGTGAGCACATGATTCCATCCTTGAGACCAATTGATGAGATCGGTACAATCATTAATTTGCTTGTCCAGTACTTCGTGGATATAGATGGAAAAGAAGTCGACGATATCGTCGAAATAGTAGTAAAATGATTGCCGACTCACGCCAGCTATTTGACAAATTTGATGAATCGTCATGTGATCTAAAGAATGGGTTTGAATCAATTTGTCAAAAGCAGCGAGTAGGCGGGTGCGTACATCCTTTGCCAAAATCTCTCTCCTTTTCAAATTGTCTTGAATACAGCAGCATTTTGTTCATAAAAGTAGACGTTTATGAACAGTGATTTTTGCCGCCTAATCCGGAAAATTTTCCAGGTATTTCCTTGATTTTCATGTTATTTTTACTTATTTAAATTTTATCACCACAAATTATAAAGGTCTACTTTTTTAACACGTCATGAAGTTATTTATAAAATGAATAAAAAAATAAAAAGGCTCATAATATAATTTGAGCCTTTCGTTTTTGTCGTTACTGACGTTCTTTGACTTTTTCATTCAAGAAGAACAAGCCGATTTTTTTGCCGCCGAAGGTTTCCATTAATTGAACCATGCGGTTGGCGTTGACTTCTTCTTCGCCCTGTTCGTGGACGAACCACTGGAGGAATTCAACCGTCCGGTAATCGTGGACGTCCCGAGCAGCGGTCATGATGTCGTTGATGCAGCCGGTAATGTATTGTTCGTGACCCAGTGCCGCTTTAACCGGTTCGAGAAAATCGTTGAAAGTGACATCAGGCGCGTCGATTTGTCCCAGCTTGACGGTCTGGCCGTTTTCGTGAAGATAGCGGTAGAATTTCATCGCGTGTTCTTCTTCTTCCTGCGCCTGTTTTTCGTACCAGGCTGCATACCCGTCCAGACCGTGTTCGTCGAAATACGCTGCGATTTGGAGATACAAATATGCAGAATAATATTCTTTTGTGATCTGGTCATTCAGCATGGTATAAACTTTTTTATCCAAAATCAAGGCCCCCTTTTATGTCTTAAATTTAACCGTATTATACCAAATTCGTTGTCATTTTTCAATGTGATGGCGTATAATACAAATGTAAAGCACACACATTATTTGTGTAAAATTTAAAAGAAAAAGGGGGAGCAGTACAATGCATCACGCGTATATTTTCATGGCCGACGGGATGGAGGAAACGGAATGCCTAACCATTGTGGATCTGCTGCGGCGTGGCGGCGTCGACGTTACGACGGTGTCCGTGATGAAGGACAAGACCGTGCACTCATCTCACGGTGTAGATATTAAGGCAGACAAGAAATTTAAAAAGGTCGATTTTTCAGACGCGGATCTTTTGTTTCTGCCGGGCGGCGGGCTCGGGGTTCAAAATCTATACGCCCACAAGGGCCTGCGCAAGCTCTTAAAATCTGCGGATCTCGAAAAGACCTATCTCGGTGCGGTTTGTGCGGGGCCGTCAGTGCTTGGCAAACTTGGGATATTAAAGGGCTATCACGTGACCTGTTATCCGGGATTTGAGGATCAGCTCAAAGGGGCGGACGCCACAGGCGAAGGAATCTGCGTCGACCGCCACATTGTCACGGGGATCGGTTTGGGCTATTGCGTCGACCTCGGGCTGAAGCTCGTCGCGCTGTTAGAGGGGCAGGCGGTCAGTGACAAGGTCAAGGCCAAGATCCAGCATCCGGAATGTGTCGGCCGCATCGAAATTCATTAAGATTTGTGAAGGATTAGGGCTCAGCACTTGAGCAATTCTCTCTTTTTATATATAATGAAGCTGTATCTTTATAGATTTTTAACAGAGAGATTCAGATAAGAAAGAGAGATTATGAAAACAAAACGGAGTATCCAAACAAAATGGCTGATCACGATTGTGATCGCCTTGATGACGGTCATGCTCGTCAGCCTGTTCTGCCTGATGCGTGTGCACGCCGAGCCGGATAGCCAGTCGAGTCAAGATTTAACCCAGTCTGTCACCGTCGAACAGAAAAAGGACGGCGATTCAGATTACAAGGTTACCTTCAAAATCAATTCGGACGCCGCGAAGGCAGGAGATTATTTTACGGTCACGCTGCCGGACGGGCTGACGATTAAGAATCAGGACAATTTGAGCCTGACGCCCTCAGCGGACGACAAGACCCAGTCCGCGTCGGTCAAGGTTCAAGGGAAAACCGTGACAGTCACCCTGACGGATTACGCGGCATCCCACTACGATCTGTCGGGGAGCCTCACCTTCAAGAACGCCCAGGGCGGCGCGCCGTCCACAGAAGGCACCCTCTCGGGGACGGCCTACGGGACGCTGTCGATTCAGAACACCGCGTCCGACGACGACAGTCTCGGCGTGTCAGGCGCGCAGCTTGTCATCAAAAACAAGAGCGACGGCTCGGTGGCTGCGACGGTGAAAACAGACGGCAGCGGCAAGGCCGAAGCGAATCAGCTCAAGGCCGGGGATTACACGGTCGAAACGCAGACCGCGGCTGCGGGTTATGAAAAATCCGAGACGGCCGACGTCACAATCAAATCGGTCGAAACGCAGACGTTAGTTATCGCGTCTGATCCTCAAAAGGTCGACATCAAGGTCAACCGGATCTGGGACGACAGCGACGATCAGGATGGCGTCCGCCCCAAGACGATCAAGCTCGCGCTCTACGCCGAAGGCAGCAGCGACCCGGTCGACGAAACGTCCATTTCAGCCGGTGAAGGCTGGACCACCGCTTTCAGCGTCCGCAAATACGGCGCGGACGGCAAGGCGATCCGCTACACGGTGAAAGAAGCGAGCGTGACGGATTACGATTTGTCGCAGATGGGCAGCATGGAAGGCGGCTTCCTTCTGATTCACAAGCACACGCCGGACACGATTGACATCCCGGTGCGGATCACCTGGACCGATCACAAAAACCGCTACGACGACCGCCCAAGCGCTGTGGTCGTAACCCTGCTCAAAAACGGCGAACCGGCCGACAGCCAAATCGTGATTGCCAATTCGTCCGGACAGTGGAAGACGATGTTTGAAGCCGTCGACGAATACGAAAAGGGTGAAAAGATTCAATACACCGTCACCGAAAACAAATTGACGGGCTACAGCACAAAAATTGACGGGACGAAAATTTCCAATTGCTTGAAAACCGAAGCGCAGGATCAGCAGATGGCGGACGAAGCCAAGCGTCAGCAGCAGAGCATCACGTTCTTAAAGGCGATGGTGCGCCACCCGTTTCAAACCCTATGGTCCTGGCTGAAGTCTTTGTTTTAAATAAGAGGTGAACAACATGGCATTGCCGATGAATCGTTTTTTAACGGCACAGGAACGGGATTACCCGACCGCGCTGAAGGAAATTCAGGCGGGGCGCAAGCAAAGCCATTGGATGTGGTACATCTTTCCGCAGATCGCGGGGCTTGGTTTCAGCGCCAAATCTCAGTTTTACGCCATCGCCGACATGGCGGAGGCGAAGGCTTATCTGGAGCAGCCGGTGCTGCGCGCCCATCTGATTGAAATTTCAGAGGCGCTGTTGAAGCTCGACACCGACGACGCCAGACAGGTGATGGGCTTTCCTGACGATTTGAAACTGCGTTCATCGATGACGCTGTTCCATCTGACTGAACCGAGCATCGGCGTGTTTCAACAGGTGCTCGACAAATATTACGGCGGCGAGATGGATCAGCAGACCATTGACATTTTAGGCATTAAGCAAGACGAAGACCCTGAGCTCGAAGCCGAACAGGAGGCAGAGGAAGCTCAGGAAGAAAAGGATAAAGTGTAATTTAACGGATCACAAAGCGTTCTGCTTCTGGTTTCTGATGCGTACAGCGCGGGGGAGGCCGGAAGCTTTTTTAAGGTCAAAATTAAAATCAATCAAAACGGATGGAACGATGAGAAAGAAACGACACAAACAATTAGGGATGACGGCGGTGCTGTTGGCGGCGCTTTTGGCGCTGACCGGCTGCGGCACGAGCTTCGGCACGTCGAGCGAACCGGTCAGCCGCCAGGTCATCGCGATGACGACCGTCATGAATTTGAAGGCCTACGGCAAAAACGCCGAGAAGGGGCTCGACGACGGCGAAAAGGAAATCAATCGGCTGGACAAGCTGCTCTCGGTGGGCTCGGACACGAGCGAGGTCAGTAAGCTCAATACCGCCGGAGGCGGCACCGTCTCCTCGGATCTCGACACGCTGCTCCAAAAATCCCTCTCGGTTTACCGTTCCACCGGCGGCGCCTTCGACATTACGGTTTACCCGTTGATGAAGCTGTGGGGATTCACCGAGGTGTACAGCGAGTCCGGCGAGCTCGACCAGGACAAGAAGCGGGACATTCCGACGTCGTCGGCCATCACCCAGACCCTCGCCAACGTCGGCGCGGACAAGCTCAGCTACGACGCGAAGACGAAGCGTCTGAGCCTGCCGGCGGGAACGCAGATCGATTTCGGTGGTATCGCGAAGGGCTACACCTCTCAGCGCATCGTCGATCTGATGAAAAAGGACGGCGTGACGGCGGGCAACATTGAGCTCGGCGGCAACGTCCAGGTCTTCGGGAAAAAGCCGGACGGCTCGCCCTGGACCATCGGCCTGACCGATCCGAACAAGACCAGCCGGACCATGGGGGTGCTCACGCTGACAGAGGGCCGCGCGGTGGTGACCTCCGGCGGCTACGAGCGCTACATCACCGGCAAGGACGGGAAAAAATATCACCACATTCTCGATCCGAAGACTGGGTACCCGGCAAACGGCGGCATCAAATCAGTGACCATCGTCTGCAAGGACGGCACGACGGCCGACGCCCTGTCCACGGCGATGTTCGTGTTGGGCAAGAAGAAGGCCATCGCCTATTGGAAAAATCACGCAAAAGATTTCGAGATGATTCTGCTGGACGACGACAACACGCTGTGGGTGACCTCGGGCCTCAAGGGGCAGGTCGAATCCATGCGGTACACGATGAAAACCATCAAAAGGGGGAAAGCATGAGTTTATTAGAGGAGAGTGGACGGGAAAAACCGAAGGCCAACGGGTTGGCCCTGCTGCCGATTCTCGTTTTCTTAGTTTTGTATTTGGGCAGCGGCATCTATTTTGAGTACATCCACCCGATCAGGGGGAAGATGGGCTTTTACATCATGTCGGTTGTCGTGGCCTTTGGCATCGCGCTGATTGTCGCCTTCATTCAGAATCCGAAGCTGCCCTTCAGCGAAAAGATCCACGTCTGCGCCCAGGGCATCGGCGACGACAACATCACGATCATGCTGTTCATCTTTCTGCTGGCGGGGGCCTTCAGCGGCATCGCGCAGGCGGCGGGCGGCGTGACGTCCACCGCGAACATGCTGCTCAACATTGTGCCGGCGCGTTTTGCTGTGCCGGGGCTCTTCGTCATCGCCTGTCTGATTTCGATGGCCATGGGGACAAGCGTCGGGACGATCACCGTGCTGGTTCCCATCGCGGCGTCGGTGGCCCACACCGCGGGATTGGATTTGGCGGTCTGCGTCGGCACCGTGGTCGGCGGCGCGATGTTCGGCGACAACCTGTCCTTCATTTCGGACACGACGATCGCGGCGACTCAGACCCAAGGCGTCGAGATGAAGGATAAATTCAAGGTGAACTTCAAAATTGCGCTGCCGGCGGCCATTGCGACACTGGTCATTACGGCGCTTCTGACCTTCCGCGGCGCGCCGAGCAGCCTCGGCCATTATCCCTTCCGGGTCGGGCTGGCGCTGCCCTATTTCGCGGTGCTGGTTGCGGCCCTGCTCGGCGTCAACGTGTTCGTCGTCCTCGGGGCGGGGATCGTGCTCTTTCTCATCGCCGGCGCCTGCTGCGGCACCCTGACCTACGTCAAAGCTTTCTCGGCGATGGGCACCGGGACGAGCGGCATGTTCGAGACGATGATCGTCACGATTCTCGTCGCGTCCATTGCGGCGCTGATGCGCGAGTACGGCGGGTTTGAGGCGATCCTGCAGTGGATCCGCAATCATTTCAACGGCCGGCGGGGCGGCATGTTCGGCATCGCCCTTTTGACCGGACTGATGGACATCGCGACGGCCAACAACACGGTGGCCATCGTCGTCGCCGCGCCGATTGCGAAGCACATCTCAGAGGAATACGGCGTCGATCCGCGGGTGACGGCGTCCCTTCTCGATACTTGCTCGTGTATTTTCCAGGGCATCATTCCCTACGGGGCGCAGCTGTTGATTGCGGCAGGCCTTTCCGGCCTTTCCAGCGTCGCCATCATTCCGTATCTGTATTACCCGTTCTTCCTGATGGTCTGCGTCGTGCTCTCGATCGTCTTCACCGGCAGGGGCCGAGCGGCCAAACAGGCGTAAAAAAATACGAAGATCCGATTTGGATCTTCGTATTGATTTTTTAACGCGATTATTTTTTGGCTTTGCCCTGATTGGCGACCGCGTTGATTTTTGCAGCGATGACGTCAGGATCGCCGATGTATTCCTTGGAAATGAATTTGCCTTCGTCGTCGAGGGTGTAAACCAACGGCACACCGGTCGGGATGTTGAAGCCGAGGATTTCGTCTTCGCTCATGCCTTCAAGCGACATCGCGAGGGCGCGCAGGGAGTTGCCGTGTGCGGCGATCAGCACGCGTTTGCCGGCGAGCATCTGCGGCAGGATGGTTTCGTTGTAGTAAGGCATGACGCGGTCGATGGTCAGCTTTAAGCTTTCGCCCAGCGGCAGGTCTTCCTTTGGGACGCTGCGGTACTGTTCCTGAAGGGCTGGATTTCTCGGATCGTCTTCCTTCAAAAGCGGTGGGGTGGTAGCGAAGGAACGGCGCCAGATCTTCACCTGATCTTCACCGTATTTCGCGGCAGTGTCGCTCTTGTTGAGGCCCTGCAGTGCGCCGTAGTGGCGTTCGTTTAAGCGCCAGGTTTTGTAAACCGGCAGCCAGCAGCGGTCCAGGCTTGTCAGTGCGAGATCCAGAGTGTGGATGGCGCGTTTCAGATAAGATGTGTAGCAGACATCGAAATCAAATCCGGCTTCCTTGAGTGCCTTGCCGGCGTCTGCCGCTTCCTGGCGGCCCTGATCGGACAGTTCAGCATCGTGCCAGCCGCAGAATTTGTTTTCCTTGTTGTATTCGCTCTGGCCGTGGCGCAGAAGAACCAATTTCATCGTCATGGATATTACCTCTCATTCATAAAATATAAAATTCAGCGATTAAACTATCTTTTGTTGTTATTGTAGCCAAAGGGAAAGTTTTCGTCAAGAAGAAACGACAGCGGGTTCAGCGCTGCTGCCCCTCAAATTGTAAGCATTTAAAAGGAGGACCTATGTTTTTAATGATCGGCGTCACCGATGGGCAGAAGGCACTGCCTTACCACCAGACGGGCGTCTGTCCGCGGTGCGGGCAGTTCACCGCCTACGAGGTGTGGATGACCTACACCCAGCTGCTTTTGTTTTTCATTCCGTGCTTCAAATGGCACCGGCAGTATTTCGTCCGGATGCGCTGCTGCGGCGCGGTTTACGCCCTCGATCCGGAGGTCGGCCGGCGCATCGCGCGGGGCGAGGACGTCACCATTCGGCCTGAGGATCTTCATGAAATGGTCGGATCAGACGGCGGCGGCTTCCGCCGGGGGCCGCGGCACCGCTGCGCCTTCTGCGGGTACGAAACGGACGAGGACTTCGCCTACTGTCCAAAATGCGGCCGCCGGTTTGAAGATTAAATTTGAAGATTAAAGGAAATGCAGCTCGAGCAAATGGGCGAAAGCGATTGGCTGCGGCGCATTCTGACAGGTCAACGTCAGGGTGCGCTTTTTTAGGTTGGCCGAAAGGATCCGGCCCCGGCGGTGCCGGACGTAGCCGGTCTCCCCGGCGAAGGGCTCGAAGTAGGCCAGCGCGGCGGGGACGCCGTCTGACGGATGGGCGCTCAGCCGCTCAAAAAGCGTCTTGAGGGCGGTGCCCAGGGCTTCGGCCGCGTCGTCGGAGAGCTCCGGACAGGGGGCGGCCGCGTGGACGGCCTCGCGGGTCCTCAGGGCTGCGTCGTAGGTGGTCAGCGCCGCGAAGGGCGCGAAAATTTTGGCGCGGTTTGCCGTGGACATCGGCGGGTGGCGGCGGCTGAAGGCGTCGCCCTCGTGCCGAGGCGCGCCCTGGCGCATCAGCTGTTTTCGGTTCATGCGCGGTGGCCTCCAATCTCTTCGTTGCGGGTCAGGGTTCTGGCGTTTTCGAGCAGGTCCATCCCGCGGAACAGCGCGTTTTTGCCGTAGCGCTTCCGGACCGCGACAAAGGCCTGCTGCAGTGCGTGCTCCCGCTTTTCGCCGGCGGGGTCGTCCCAGAAATTGCACTGCACGACAGCCGACGCCTTCGGGATCACGCGGTTGGCGGTTAGCGTGATCCGGCGCACCGGCAGGTCGGGGTCGGCAATCTGCTCGAACAGACGCAGAACGCCCGGAACGATTTTGGAGGTCAGCGCTGTCGGGCCGCCGAGGTCGACGCTGCCGTGGGCGCTTTTGGGCACCTTTCGGCCGTAATGGTCGATGTGGATCAGGCCGCAGTAATGGCCGCCGTCGAGAGCGGTGTGGTCGAAGCCGACGTGCAGCGTGACAGATGGGGTCACGAGCCTCTTTTCGACGAGGGCGAGGGCCAGCTGGTCGGCCATTTCCCGGACGATCAAGGCCGCGTCCTTGTGAGGGTAGGGCTTGGGCAGCACCTGGCCGGAGCCCAGGGAGTGGTCCCGCGGGCAGTAGGCCTTGATGTCGGCCATCGTGCAGGGCTCAATCCCCCAGGCGTGGTCGATCAAAATCTGGGCGTCGACGCCGAACAGCTGGTAGAGCAGCTCCTCGTTGTTTCTGGACATCTCAGCGATATCGCCCATCGTCGTCATGCGGTATCGGGCCAGCTTTTTCGAGATGCCCGGGCCGATGCGCCAGAAATCGGTGAGGGGCTTGTGGTCCCAGAGGGTCTGGCAGTAGGCGCGCTCGTCGAGCTCGGCGATGCGCATGCCCTTGGCGTCGCCTGCGAGGTGCTTGGCGACAATGTCCATCGCGATTTTGGCGAGGTACAGGTTGGTGCCGATGCCGGCGGTGGCGGTGATGCCCGTTGCGTCGTAGACGTTTTGAATCAAATGCTCGGCCAGCTCCCGGGGGTTCATCGCCAATGTCTTTAAGTAAGGGGCCGCGTCGATGAAGACCTCGTCGATGGAGTAGACGTGGATATCCGTCGGCGACAGGGTCCTCAGGTAGATGCCGTAAATCTGCGAGGACACCTCGACGTAGCGGCGCATCTGCGGCGGCGCGATGAGAAAAGGAATTTTCCGGCCGAGCTTTTTCTCTACATAGGCGATCTGCTGCTTGACCTCAAACAGCCGCGGCCGGCTGCTGACGCCGAGGGCCTTCAGCGCTGGAGAGACGGCGAGGCAGATGGTCTTGTCCGTCCGGGTCTCGTCGGCGACGACAAGGCGGGCCTTCAGCGGGTCGAGGCCCCGCTGCACACATTCCACAGACGCGTAAAAGGATTTGAGATCGATGCAGAGATAGGCGGGTTTCATCCTTTTCCTCCATAATGAATATCAATGAATGAATATTGTCAGGAGCAGTCCATATTCGCGAAAAACCGGGCGTTGGGCACGAGCGGCACCCGCAGGTCCCAGCCCAGGCGGGTCATTTCCTGAAGCTTGATCAGCACGAGGTTGACGTCGGTGCGCATGATTTTGGCCATTTCGACGACGTCCCGGCCGTCCCGGGCGAGCTCGTAGACCTGATCCTGATCTAAAAGCAGGTGCGCCGCGAAGGCATTGGCCTCGTACTCGGTGTGGTCCACTGTGTCAAACAGGGAATTTTCGCTGAGGGCTTCTCCTTTAGCCAGAGCGCGGTGGAGCTGGTCGTGGCCCAGCTCGTGGGCGAGGACCATCCGACGCAGATCCTCCGAGAGGGAGGGGTTGATCAAAATGATGCGGTGGCGCCAGCGCACGGTGTACATGCCGAGGAGCTCGTCGAGATCGGGCACTTCGTAGAGCCGGATGCCGAGCTTTTGAATGATCAGCTCCAGGCGGCGGTTGCCGTACTGGCGGATAAAATGCTGGGCGCGCCGGTAGATGCCGGAGGAATCAATCATCGTCTTCTACCTTCCGACCCCGCCGCCTTCTGCCGTATTTTCGATTGTCTTCTTTGCAGTCGAAATAGGCCTTCTGCAGCGCGATCATCACCGCGTCCTTGTCCCGTTCCGAAAGCTCGCCGCCGGCGAACAAGCCGGAGAGCTCGGCAACCAGTTCTTCGGCCTGGCGCTTGCCCCGGCTGCCGTAGCGTCTGGCCGATTCCTCGACGAAGACCTCGTCCTCGGTCAGCAGGTAGTTCAGGGAACAGTTCAGGGTTTTGGCCAGGCGGCGGTAGATGTCCCGGTTTCTCGGGTAGCGGCCTTCCTGTTCGTAGCCAATGTAGGTGCGTCTGGAAATGCCGGCGCCTTCGGCCGCTTCGGCCTGGGTCATGGCGGCGCGGTGCCGCATTTTTTTCAGTTTTTCTCCAAATTTCATTTCATCGCCTCAATTCGTGTAAATAGTAGTGCAATTGAATTGCATAATGCAATTTAGTTGCACTTATTCTACACGCATCGGACCGCATCTGTCAAGGGGGTAGACGAAAAAAGTCTTAAGAAAAATTTGGGCTTGTTTCCATATAATGCGCCTAGATTATAAAAATAAAGAAAAATTTTTGGAGGATAGCATGAACAGAAAACCTGTTGAACTTAAAGATATCGCCGGCAAAATCGTGGAAGAGCTGCCCAAGGGCATTTTGCTGACGACGAAGACGGCCGACAAAGTCGACACGATGACGATTGGCTGGGGGACCCTCGGGATCGAATGGGGCAAGCCGGTGTTTGCCGCCTACATCCGCGAAGGCCGTTTCACCCGCGGTCAGCTGGACAAGAACCCGGTCTTTACCGTGAACATTCCGACGGCACGCACCGCCGATGTCCGGAAGATCGTCGGCCGCTGCGGCTCCTGCTCCGGGCGCGACGTCGACAAAATTGCCGACACCGGCTTGACTCTCGTCGACGGCGAAAAAGTGGACGCGCCGGCCGTGAAGGAACTACCGCTGACCCTGGAATGCCGGATCGTCTTCAGACAGCGCCAGGAACTTGACGTCATCGATTCTCAATTCGACGGCTTCTACCCGCCGGACAAGGACAGCATGGTCTGCGGCGCGAACAAAGACGCCCACATCGCGTATTACGGCGAAATCGTCGACGCGTACATCATCGAAGACTAATAAAAAAATCCGCTGAATTTACTCAGCGGATCTTTTTTTGTTCAGCCATTGGGGCTTGAGCTCGGAGATCAGGACGGAGATGAAGATCACGGCGAAGCCGGTGAGCAGCCGCGGCGTCAGGCGTTCGCCGTAGAAAAGGACGGAGAACAATACGCCAAACACGGCCTCGAGACAGAGAATGATCGAGGCCGAAGTCGTGTTTTCGTGCTTGAGGCCGAAATTCTGGCAGAGGTAGGCCAAGCCGGAGGCGAACAGCGCCAAGTAAATCAGCTCGCCGAGGCAGGACGCCGGAATGTGGGCGGGCCAAGTTTCGGTGAAGAAGGCGCAGATCCAACAGAAGATAGCCGCGAAGGCGAACTGCATGATCGTGATCAGGGTGACGTCGATGGTCTGGCTGTAGTGGGCGGAGGCGATGATGTTCAGCGCGAAAAATACCCCGCAGACCAAAGTCAGGCCGTCGCCCCAGCTGACCGTGAACTGGCGCGTCAGGCTGACGAGGCCGACGCCGAGAATGCACAGGAAAACGGCGACGATGTTGGCGCGGTCCGGGCGGATTTTTTCGATGGCCCAGGACAAAAATGGAACAAAGACGCAGTAGGTGGCGGACAGGAAGGAGTTCTTGGCCGGCGTCGTGCCCTTCAGGCCGATCGTCTGGAAGGCGTAGGCCAGACAGAAGGTCGCGGCGATGACGAAACCCGCCTTTAAATCGGCAGGCTTGAGCTTGGCCACCCGCTTGCGGAAGATGAGGGACAACAGCGCCGTGGCGATGGTGAAGCGCAGCGCCAATAGGTAAAAGGTGGGAAAGACGGCGACGACGCGTTTCATCAAAAAGAAGGACGAGCCCCAGATGATGGCCGCGGCGAAAAGGGCCAGCTGCGGCAGCAGATGCGGGTGCTTTTGAGTGAGCTTTGACATAAGACCTCCAGAATCCAAAATAAGTTACAAATTTAGAGCAGTGTCGTTATTATATCACAACGATTTTCGTTTTCAAAAGGCAAATGACGGCTTTAAAACTGCGGCTAAAAAGGCTATAATGGTCACATCGAGATTGTGATTTTAGAGAAGAAGGAGACGAGCGATGGCGTACATGGCGTTGTACCGGAAATACCGGCCCAAATCATTCGACGAAGTGGTCGGCCAGGAAGTGGCCATTCGGATATTGAAGAACCAGATTACGAGCGGCCGAATTGGCCACGCCTACCTGCTCACCGGCATCCGGGGGACGGGCAAGACGACGATTGCCAAAATTTTTGCCCGGGCGATCAACTGCCCGAACAATCAGGACGGCAATCCGTGCAACGTCTGCGAAACCTGCCGGGAAATCGAACAGCCCGGCGTCATGGACATCATCGAAATCGACGCGGCCTCCAACCGCGGCGTCGACGAAATCCGGGACATTCGGGAAAAGGTCAAATACCCGCCGACCCTCGGGCGCTACAAGGTCTACATCATCGACGAAGTCCACATGCTGACCCGGGAGGCCTTCAACGCGTTGCTCAAAACCCTTGAAGAGCCGCCGGCACACGTCGTCTTCATTCTCGCGACGACCGAGCCCAACAAGCTGCCGATGACCATTCTCTCGCGCTGCCAGCGCTTCGACATCCGGCCGATCAGCCAGGAAGCCATTGTCGACAGAATGGCCGAAATCTTAGAGGATCTCGACGTTCAGGTCGAGCCGGAAGCGCTGCAGTTTATCGCGGCCCGCGGAGATCACTCGATGCGCGACGCGTTGAGCATCCTCGACCAGGTCATCGACCTGCGGGAAGACGGCCGGCCGATCACTTACAGTCAGGTTTTGGATTTCCTCGGCATGGCCGACCAGCAGACGATTCGCCAGCTCATCGCCCACATTGCGGAGCAGGACGCGGCGTCGGCGCTGACCCTGCTCAAGACGCTGAAGGCGCGCGGGCGGGACGCGGCGTTGATTCTCGACCAGATGATTGACGCCGTGCATCAAGCCCTTATCGTCCAGACCACCGGCGAAACCGCGATGGCCATTCTCGGCATCGGACAGGGCGATTACGACACGCTTCTGGCGACGGCCCAGCTGACGGGCGGCGGCCAGCTGTTCGATATCATGGACGTTTTAATCGACGCCAAAGAAAAGCTCAAGTACAACGACGTGGCGGAAATCGTGTTGGAAATGACGGTGCTGAAGCTGTGTACCGCGCAGACACGCCGCGCGGCGGATCCAGCGCCAGCGGTTAAAAGGACAGTTGATACTGCGCCGCCGCGTCAGCCGGCGGTAAAACCGGCCCCGAGCCCTCAACCGAAGGTGACGCCGGCCGCACCGCAGAAGCCCGCTGTTCAGACAGCGGCGCCGGCCCCGGAAGCGTGCCCAAAACAAAATGCTGCCGCGGCTCCGAAGGCTCAGGCGGCACCCCGACAGGCAAAACCGGCAGCCGCGCCGAAACAAGGCGGCGCCGACGCCCAGACCCTCAAGAAAAAAATGACCGCGGCCTTGAAAAAGAAGGCGCCGCTGGACGGCAAGATGTTCGAAAAGGGGCGGCTGATCCAAAAGGACGCGGATCATTTCGAATTGTGCTTTTTCGAGGACAGCGGCGACAGGATGGCCTGTGACCGGTGCACCCGCTCCCAGGCGAAGCTTGAAAAGCTGGCGGGCGACATCGTTGGCCGGAAGGTTCAGCTGACAATCAAAAGTGTAAAAAAAAACTTTAGTGAGATGAGCCTCGCTGAAAAGACGGCGGCGATCGTCGGCAATGTGCCCATCGTCCGCAAATAAAAGAATATTTACAAAAAATGATGAAGTCTTGAACATAAACATGGTATAATGAAAAGGAACATCAAAGGAGAAATCAATGGGAAAAATGAAAAGACGTGCGCCACGGGGCGGCGGCAAGATGAATCAGAAAAATATGATGAAGCAGCTCCAGAAAATGCAGAGCGAAATGGCCCAGGCCCAGGCGAATCTTGAAGAACAGGAAGTTCAGGGAACCGCCGGCGGCGGCGCCGTGACCGTGACAATGGACGGCGCGAAGCGCGTCAAAGCCGTGCACATCGATCCGGACGTCATCGACGAAGACGATATCGAAATGCTCGAAGACCTGATCGTCGCAGCGGTCAACGAAGCGGGCACACAGGTCGACGCCCTGACCAGCGATCAGATGGGGCAACTGACCCAAGGCATCAACATTCCGGGGTTGTCCTGATTGAGTGTTTATCCAGAATCGATCGACCGGCTGGTCGGCGAGCTGACGAAGCTGCCGGGCATCGGCGAAAAGACGGCACAGCGGCTGGCCTTTCACCTGATTGACGCTCCGAAGGACGACATCACCGCATTGGCGGACGCCCTGGTCGCAGTCAAGGACAAGGTGCATCTGTGTCCGGTCTGCTTTTCCATTACGGATAAGGACACCTGCGACATTTGTTCTGATCCAAACCGGGACCGCTCAGTGATCTGCGTGGTCGAGCACACCCGCGATGTCTACGCGATTGAGCGCACCCGCGAGTACAACGGCCTGTATCACGTGCTGCACGGCGTCATTTCGCCGCTGGAGGGCGTCGGTCCTCAGGATATTCGGGCGCGGGAGCTGATCAAGCGGCTCAACGACCAAGCGGTGAAGGAAGTGATCATGGCGACCAATCCGACGCCGGAGGGCGAAGCCACCGCGGTTTATTTAAGCAATTTGATTACGCCGGCGGGCATTCAGGTGACCCGGCTGGCAAAGGGCATTCCCATCGGCGCTGATGTGGAATACACGGATGAAGTGACATTGATCAAGGCCTTTGAAGGCCGCAAACAGATATAACGAATAATTGAACAATTGAGGGAGGTTTACACGATGTTGAAAAAAGGAATTAACGCGTCGCCGGGGATTGCCATCGCCCGGGCGATCGTTTACGTCAAGCAGGAACTGACGGTGGTTCAGCAGTCGATTGACGACGTTCAGGCGGAACTGGACCGCTTTAACGCCGCAGTGGCAAAGAGCAAGGATCAGCTCAATACGCTGAAGGAAAAAACCGCCAGCGAAATGAGCGAGGAAGAAGCGGCGATTTTCGACGCCCACAGCATGTTCCTCGAAGACCCTGAATTTGTCGGTGCGATCACCCAGGCGGTCGAAAACGACAAAATCAACGCGGAAGCGGCGACGAAAGCCGTCGTCGATCAGTTCTACGCGATGTTTGACGCGATGGACGACCCGTATTTTAAAGGGCGTGCCGCGGACATCCAGGATGTCGGCGACCGGCTGCTGCGCAATCTGATGGGCATCGAAATTATGGATATTTCCCATCTGGACGAAGACGCCGTCATCGTCGCGGAAGACCTGGCACCGTCTGACACGGCGACGATGGACAAGGTCCACGTCAAGGGCTTTGCGACCGACATCGGCAGCCGCACCTCCCATACCGCGATCATGGCCAGAAGCTTGGAAATCCCGGCGATCCTCGGCCTTCAGGACATTACCAAGACGGCGAAGACCGGTGAAATCATCATCGTCGACGGCAGCACCGGTGAAGCGATCGTCGACCCGACCGACGAAGAACTGGCCGAATACAAAGAAAAACAAAAGGCCTTCGAAGCCTACATGGCCGAATTGGCTGAACTCAAGGATCAGGACGCGGAAACCACAGATGGCCACAAGGTCAAAGTCGTGGCCAACATCGGCAGCCCAAAGGATGTCGAAGGGGTCGTCCGCAACGGCGGCAAGGGCGTCGGCCTGTACCGCAGTGAATTCTTATATATGAATTCCGACGACATGCCGACGGAAGACAAGCAGTTCGCCGCGTACAAAACCGTCATCGAACAATTCAAGGACGGCGAAGGCGTCATCATTAGAACCCTGGATATCGGCGGCGACAAAAAACTGCCGTACCTGCCGTTAGAAGAAGAAATGAACCCGTTCCTGGGGCTCAGAGCTATCCGTCTGTGCCTCTCCAAGCCGGACATGTTCAAGACGCAGCTTAGGGCGATTCTGAGAGCCTCAGCCTTTGGCAAGACCCGCGTCATGTTCCCGATGATCGGCAACGTCGGCGAAGTGCGCCAGGCCAAGGCCATTCTCAAGGAATGCATGCAGGAGCTGGACGCAGAAGGCGTCGATTACGATCACAACCTCGAAACGGGGATCATGGTGGAAATTCCGTCTGCGGCGATTACCGCGGATATCATCGCCGACGAAGTCGACTTCTTCTCCATCGGGACCAACGATTTGTGCCAGTACACCCTGGCGGTGGACCGCATGAACCAGAACGTCTCTTACCTGTACGATCCGCTGCACCCGGCAATCCTGCGGCTGGTGAAAAATGTCATCACCCAGTCTCACAACAAGCCGGGGAAATTCACCGGGATGTGCGGCGAAATGGCTGGCGATCCGGTGGCGGCGCTGATTCTGCTCGGGCTTGGACTCGACGAATTCTCGATGAGCGCGTCGTCCATTCCGCAGGTGAAGAAGATTATCCGTTCTGTCAGCTTCGAACAGGCAAAGGCCGTCGCTGACAAGGCGATGACGATGCAGACTGGCGCGGAAATCCGCCAGTACGTTCAGGATACGCTGAAGGAACTTGGCATCCAGACCATGTAATGTGAAGCATCACGAAAGGGGAAAAGCGCATGAAAAGAAAACAAGTAACAGTGACCAATAAGGCAGGGCTTCACGCGAGAGCGGCGTCGATCTTTGTCTCGGAAGCGGGACAGTTTGAATCCGATATCGACGTCATTTACGGCGACACCCGGCTCAACGCGAAGAGCATTATGGGGCTCATGTCCGGCGGCATCGGCCAGGGGACGACGATTACGATCGAAGCCAACGGCGACGACGAAGACGAAGCGGTTGACACGCTGGTGGAACTGGTCGAAAGCGGCTTCGAAGAAGAAGAATAATTCCTTTGAATGCTCGACTGGCCTAAAGCGGCAATTAAGATTGGCATTCTAAAATTTTTTAAAGACTATACTTCAAGGAGAATTGCAATGGCTAACAAAGAATCTTATTTCATCGGTGGTATATTCGCGGGTGCTGTGATCGGCGCGGCGGCAGCGCTGCTTTTCGCCCCATCGACGGGTGATGATTTGCGGACCAGTATCGCGAGCGGCGCGAAGGAAAGATGGGACGACCTGCACGATCAGGTGAAGGAATACGGCCACAGCCTGAAAAACCAGATTCAGGACGCGACTGACACATTGACCGACCGCGTCAATCAATACCGCAGCGAAATCGAAGATAAAATCAACGATATCGAACAGGATGTCGATGACGAATTTGACGATTTCGAAGAAGAATTCAACGATGTACTTCAGGACGACGAAGACGCCTCCGAAGCGGAAGCAGATTCGGACGAAGAAGAGGCGGCCGAATGAATCAGATGATACCGCTGTCGGCTGTTTTTTGGATCATCATCGCCGTTTCGATTCTCTTCCTGGTCGTTTATTTGATCGGGCTGATCGTCGAAACGCGCAGGACGATGGAAAAAATCAACAGCCTGCTGGACGACAATGCAGAAAAAATCACGAATATTATTGACAACGCGGACGCGATGGTCACCGACGCCAAGACCTCAGTGGATACGGTCAAGGAAGGCGTGATCGAGCCCCTCAGCGACACCCTGACGAAGCTTCAGAGCGTCTTCGGGCGGAGTAAGAAAAAGCGCCGTGTCGGTCTGCCCAAGCGGAAGAAAAAGACAAGTGCCAAATAATTTAAGCTTTCAGCACAACAGAGCTGCGGAAATCCCGCAGCTTTTTTTGTGAGAAAATTTGATAAAATGCGGCAAATCATGGCCTTTTGCATAACCTTTACATTTTTGAAAGCTTTACAGGTTGAAAACAATCTCAATATTGGTTAAAATTAAATAAATAGACTTATTAAACAGTTTTCAGGAGGAAGATTATGAAAAATTATCCGACAAAAAACATTCGCAACATTTTGCTTCTCGGTCATGGTGGCAGTGGGAAGACCTCACTCGTCGAAGCGATGGCTTTTAACGCCGGCGCAATCGACCGTATGGGCCGCATCGATGAAGGCAATACGCTTTCTGACTTTGACGATGAAGAAAAGAGAAGAATGTTTTCAATTTCTTCCTCGGTGATTCCAATTGAATACGGCGGGCATAAGCTCAATATTATCGACACGCCGGGTTACTTTGATTTCGTAGGGGAATCGGCGGCGGCTCTCGAAGTCGCCGATGCCATTATCATTGTCGTCGATGCCTTGGCCGGCGTTCAGGTCGGCACCGAAAAGGCCATTGACATGCTAAAAAAGGTCGACGTGCCGGCGTTTATCGTCGTCAATAAAATCGACCGTGAAAACGCTAAAATCAGCAAGGTCGTCGAAGAACTCAAGGCGTCCTTCGGCAACAAAATCGTGCCGTTTATCCAGCCTTGGGGCGAAGGCAGCGAAATGCGCGGCGTTGTCAATATCGTCGACATGACGGGCCGTGAAAGAAAGGACAACCGCTGTTTTGACGCTGAAGTGCCGGCAGATCTGATCAAGGTGCTGGAACCCTACCGTGAAATGATCATGGAATCGGTGGCCCAGACTTCAGAAGACCTGATGGAAAAATACTTCGACGGCGAAGAACTGACCACCGAAGAAATTCACCACGGCCTGCGCCAGGGCGTGCTCGCCGGTGATTTGGTTCCGGTGATGTCTGCGTCGGCGGTTCAGAATATTGGGGTTGAAACCATTGAAAATATGATCATCGACTATCTGCCGTCTCCAGACGAAGGCAACGATGTCGATGGCATCGACCCGCGGGATTCCAAGGAAATCGAACGTCAGATTTCGAGCGAAGCGCCGTTCTCAGCCCGTGTCTTCAAAACCGTTGTCGACCCGTTCGTTGGCAAGCTCTCGATCTTTAAGGTCATGGGCGGGACGCTGAACAGCGACACCGAAATCATCGACGCCAATCAGGATGTGAAGGCAAAGGCCAACCACATTTACGTGCTGCGCGGCAACAAGCAGATCGAAGTCGACAGCTTGATCGCCGGTGATATCGGCGCCTTCAGCAAGCTCACCGACGTCAAGACTGGCGATACGCTTTGTGATCCGGCTGACCCGATCGTCTACCCGCCAATCGATTTCCCGAAACCGGTCATTTCGATGGCGATCGACGCGAAGGACAAGGGCAGCATCGACAAGCTCTCTACTGGGCTGCACCGCCTGATCGAAGAAGATCCGACCATCACGGTGACCCGCAACAAGGAAACGAAACAAACCGTCATTTCCGGCATCGGCGAAATGCAGCTGGAAATCATTTCCAATAAATTGAAACAGAAATTCGACGTGGACGTCGAGCTCTCTCCGATGAAGGTGCCGTACCGCGAAACCATCAAGAAGAGCGCAGACGCCGAAGGCAAGCACAAGAAACAGTCTGGCGGCAGCGGCCAGTACGGTCATGTCTTTGTCAAATTTGATCCAATGCCGGACCCGAACGACGATTTCCGTTTTGTCGACAAGGTCGTCGGCGGGGCCGTACCGCGCAACTTTATTCCGGCGGTTGAAAAGGGCCTCGAAGAATGTATGCAGCACGGTGTGCTGGCCGGCTATCCGGTTACCGGCGTTCAGGCCACGCTGTACGACGGCTCCTATCACCCGGTGGATTCCGACGAAATGTCCTTCAAGATGGCCGCCGCGCTGGCGTACCGCGAAGGGATGAAGAAGGCGAACCCGGTCATTCTCGAACCGATTTACAGCCTGAAGATCACCGTGCCGGAAGAATACATGGGCGACGTCATGGGCGATTTGAACAAGAAGCGCGGCCGCATCATGGGGATGGAACCCTCTGTCGGCGGACTGCAGGTGATCACTGCGGAAGCGCCGCTGTCCGAACTGGAAAAATACGCGACCGAGCTGCGCTCGATGACCCAGGCCCGCGGCGAATTTGAAATGAGCTTTGCCCGTTACGAAGAAGCGCCGGCGAGCGTTGCAGAAAAAGTCATCGCCGACGCCAACGGCGGTGCCGCTGAAGAAAAAGGCACCAAGAAAGAAAAGGGCAAAAAAGACAAAAAGAAAAAATAAGCTTGAACACAGGACCTTCGATAGTCGAAGGTCCTTTTTTAGAAAGCAGATAAGGATGAACGATTTGAAACGATTTTTGCAAGGTTTCTGGCGGGAGCGCCCCTTATCTGGCGCCGTGCTCTATTTTGTTGCCGTCAGCGCGCTGTTTTTCGGTGTCGGGCGGCTGCTGCCCCAATTGATTGGAACGGAAATCATTTTCAGGCTCATTTTGTCCGCAATGATTCTCATTTTTCTGTACGTCATTTACGGCTGGACGCCGAAGGCCCTGGGCTTTTCCGCAAAGGGCATTGGGACGTCGATCCGACTGAGCTGGTCGGAATGGCTTAAAATTGTGATGTATCTAGCCCTTTTGCTGATGCTCGCGAATCCCGAAGCCTTGAATCAATTGCTGCAAAGTGGCACTTCTGCGGGATACGCGCCGATGATGCGCGGCGTGGCGCAAAACCTCTCGGCGCTGACACCGCAGAAGCTGGCTGTAACGATTTTGTTCGGCGTGTCGGTCGGGCTTTTCGAAGAGACCTTTTTCCGCGTCGGGCTGGTCGCTCAGCTGCGGGTGCGCTTTGCCGACAGCTGCCGCGGCGCCTGGTGCACGGTGCTCATCGGCGCAGGCTTGTTCGCCGCGCTGCATATGATGAATGCTTTTGGTCAATCCTTGGCGGTCACGGCGATGCAGGTTATTCAGGCCTTTGGCACCGGTGTGCTTTGGGGGGCGGTTTACTGGCGAAGCGGCAACGCGGTCATTCCGGTAATCCTCCACAGCCTGACGGATATTTTAATTGTGCTTGCCACTGCCGGCACCGCCGCGTCGGTCGCGCCGGGCTTTAGCTCCTCTGTGGCGTTGATGGCCTTTGACGTCGGGCTGGCTGCGATTTACCTGCGCCCGCAAAAGACGCGGTACAGTGGGATTCAGACCAGATCTTTGTGGTATAATGATCAAATAGGTAATGGAGCTAATTTATTGAAATAAACCAGAAGGGAAAGTAAAATGCAAGAACATAACCGTATTGGGGTCATCGATATCGGTTCCAACAGCGTCCACCTGGTGGTCGCCATTTATCACGAAGAAAACGGCTATTTTTCGGTGATTGACGACGCGAAGGTCAACGTGCGTCTCGGCGAAGGCATGACGCGGACAGGCAGGCTGGATCCAGAGCGCATGGACGTGGGCGTCAATACGATGAAAATTTACAGGCGGATGATCGACGCATATCAGCTCGATCAGGTCATTGCCACCGCGACAGCCGCGGTGCGCAAGGCGGAAAACGGCGATGAATTTGTGCGCCGGGTTAAGGAAGAGGCGGACATCGACATCAACGTTATCCCCGGCGAACAGGAAGCGATGTACGATTATCTCGGCGTGGTGAACACCATCGATATCAAGGACGGGCTTCTGATGGATATCGGCGGCGGCTCGACAGAGCTGGTCTTGATTCAAAAACGCGAGAAAAAAGCGGGCGTGAGCCTGCCCTTTGGCGCGGTCGATCTGGCCGAAAAATTCAATCTGACCGACAAGCCGAAAAAATCCGATCTGGAAAAGCTGCACGTTTTCCTGGAAGGCGCCTTTTCGCAGTATCCGCTGCTGGCAGAGGCCAAGGGCTACCCGGTGATCGGTGTCGGCGGCACCATCCGCAATATGGGCCGCATCCACCGCAGAATGATCGATTATCCGCTGGAAATCGCACAGAATTACAGAATGAGCCGGAAGGACGTCAAGACGGTCTGCGAAAAGACGGCGGCGATGGATTATCAGGAACGGAAAAACATCAAAGGGCTCTCCAAGGCCCGGGCCGATATTTTCATCGGTGCCAGTCAAGCTGTGATGGAAATCATGGGGGCTATCGACTCCGACCAACTGATTATCTCGAAGGCAGGGCTTCGGGACGGGCTTTTGTACGAATCCATCGGCTACGGCGAAGGCGATCTGATACCGGAGGTCTTCGAGTACTCGTTGGTCAATACGGCGCGCCAGCTGGATGTGAACTGCATCCACGCCTATCAGGTTTACCGCATTTCCCGCAAGCTGTTCAACGAACTGGCGCCGATTCACGGCCTGCCGCTGAGCCGGACCTTGGACAAGTCGCTGCGCACGGCGGCGATGCTTCACGATTCGGGCATCAAAATTCAATACTCCAATCACCAGCTGCACAGCTTTTATTTGATTTTAAACGCCGGGATTAACGGCCTGACCCACGAAGAAATGCTGATCGCGGCCTTCTCCGCGCTGAATCACCGCACCGGCAAAAAGGTGCAGGTCGACGCCGAATACGCGCGGATGCTGACCAAGCAGGACCTCAACATCATCGACGTGTTCAGCTCAATTCTCCAGATCGCGGAATATTTAGACCGGGATATGGACGGGGTCGTCCGCGACGTCAACTGCGTGATTTCCGACGACGCGGTGACCCTCAACGTGCTGTCTCAGGAACATTCGGTCTTTACCGATATGATTCTGGACGAATGCGGGAAGAAATTCAATCGGGTGTTCAAGCACACCTTAAATCTTGAGAATGAGATTGTGAAATGATCAAACTGATTGCAACAGATGCGGACGGCACCCTCTTTCCGGACTGCGGCCAGGATTTGTCAGCGGCTTATTTCGAGACGGTGCAGACCCTGATGGACCACGGCGTGATTTTCGGCGTCTGCAGCGGCCGGCCGGCCTCGAACCTGAAAAGGGTGTTCGCGCCCATTCAGGATCAGATTTTTTACATCACCCAGAACGGCGCGATGGCGTCTTATCAGGATAAGATCGTCTACCGCGAAGCGATTCCGATGGCGGACACCCGGGCGATCGTGCGCGATATCCGGGCGCTGGACGGCTGCATGACCCTGTACGACACCGGGGAGGTGTGCTATTTCGAAAAGCGGGATAAAGAGGCCTACGAGTTTACGCGGGACGTCTACCACTTCGACTGTGAGCTGGTCGACGATCTCCTTGAGCTGGACACGCCGTGCATCAAGTTTTCGGTCTACCGTGCCGACCACGTCGAGGAGGTCACGGAAAAGGCGTTTGCGCCGAAATGGCGGAAGACCATGAACGTGGCCTGCGCCGGAGAGCGTGTAGTGGATATGGTGCCGAAGGCGGCGTCAAAGGGCTCGTCTCTGGCCAAGATTCAGGCGCTTTTCGGCGTGTCGATGGACGAAACTTTGGCCTTTGGCGACAACAGCAACGACATCAGCATGCTCAACCAGGCGAAATACAGCGTGGCTGTCGACAACGCGCGCCAGGCGGTCAAGGACGTGTGCCGCTACGTCACCGACCGCAATACTGACGACGGCGAATTAAAGGTGCTTGACGCCTTATTAAAGGATTTTGATCATCCTGAGGCTGCGTTAAGGTCATTTGAAAAATAACGTGAAATTAGGCAAATACGAGCGAAAAAACGCCCAACTCCGATATACGTTCAGCATATCACAGTTGGGCGTTTTTTGATGCGTTTATTTACAAAAAGATTAGATTGAGAAAAAATAAATCAAGTTTTGTTTTTAGAAACAGCGATACGGGAAGCATTCAATGCTTTGTAGTAATGCTTTTCGTCTTGCATAAATGTCGCGGTGTATAGGATGTCGACAATGGTCAATTGAACTATTCTAGAAGCCATGGCTTCGGAACGGTATTTATTATCATTAGTCGAACTAAGTAAGTATAAATCGGACAATTTTGCTAAAGTTGAATTAGAAAAACTTGTTAAGCCAATTATTTTTGCGCCATTTTCCTTAGCTATTTGAACAGCATGATTCACTTCAAGACTTTCACCAGTGTGGGAAATAGCTAACATTAAATCATTCGGATTAGCTTGAGTACATGTAGTATTCATAAGATGGGGATCTGGATAAGATCGAACATCTAATCCAATACTTGAAAATTTATGATAAGCATCTAAGGCGATTGCACCAGATGCGCCAACACCATAAATCATAATACGTTTAGCAGATCGAATCATAGTGATTGCTCGTTCAAGAATAGAAGAAGGTAGAAGAACATTGATGTCGTTAATTGCAGATAAAGTATGCCCAATAATTTTTTGTTTAATAGTCTCCGGATCATCATGAGGATTTAAATCATCGTTAATGGATGTACTGGGTTCTTCCGTAGTCGCTTGAGCAATTTTTACGCGAAATACCTGATATGAATTATAATTAAGTTTTTTTAAAAAGCGCATCACGGTTGTTTCACTCGTGTTGCAGGCTTTGGCTAATTCCGTAATTGAAAACATCGGAATGCGTGTTGCATTTTTTAAAATAAAATCAGCGATTACTTTTTGCGTTTTAGATAAAGTATTATATTTGGTTCGAATATTTGTCAGAATTTCGTCCATTTGATGCTTACCTCCTCTTTATATTCCGCATTATAACATAAAAGGTAACTAAGAAAAAGAAAATAGAAAAAAAATTACGATAGTAAAATATTTACCGTAAATAGATTGACATAGTAAAAATAAGAATGTATAATAATTTACGTAAATAAAATTTAGATAGTAAAATATTAACGAAAAGTAGGAGGAATATTATGAAAGCAGTACGGATGTACAAACCAAAGGATTTACGAGTAGAAGATGTCGAAAAGCCAGTAATGCAGCCAGATGAAGTTATGGTTAAGGTACATGCCTGTGGTGTGTGTGGATCGGATATTCCAAGAATCTTAACATATGGTGCGCACGTTTCGCCGATCATCTGCGGTCATGAATTTTCGGGGGAAATTGAAGCCGTTGGTGATCAGGTTGAAGGGTACCAAGTGGGTGACCGTGTTGTGGTTCCGCCGTTAATTCCATGCGGACATTGTGAATGGTGTAAAAAAGGCATCTACTCTTTGTGTGAAGATTACGACTATTACGGATCAAGACGAGACGGTGCTTACGCGCAATACGTTTCAGTTAAGAAGACAAATTTGTTGAAAGTTCCTGATGGTGTTTCTTATGAAGATGCAGCGACTCTTGACCCGTGTGCAAATGCTTGGCATGGTTTGGTCAATCGCGGACATTTTAAAGAAGGCGACACCGTTGCAGTCGTCGGGGCAGGACCAATTGGTTTATTCGCAGTTCAGATCGCGCACATGAAAGGTGCGAAGAAAATTATTGCAATCGATGTTTGGGATAAAAAACTCGAAATTGCTAAGAGTGTTGGTGCGGATGTTGTGGTCAACTCACTTGAAAATGATCCAGTAAAAGCGGTCATGGATGCGACAGATGGAGAAGGTGCCAATGTTGTGGTTGACTTTTCAGGGGCACCGGTTGCACAACAGCAGGCCATTATGATGACAGCGAAAATGGGACGAGTTGTCTTCCTCGGCATTTCTCATAAAGGGTTAGATTTAAAACCAGAAACCGTCGATACGCTTATGCGGGGACAGATTGAACTTGCGGGGTCTTGGAATTCATTTACTGATCCCTTCCCAGGCGAAGATTGGACGGAATCTCTAAAAATGTATGAAAAGGGAATGACCGCGAAAGACATCATCAGCCATCGCATTACGTTAGATGAAGTTCCGGAAATTTTCAAGAACATCGATAAAGGTCATTATTTCTTTAATAAGATCATGATTTTCCCATGGGGAGTTGAAAAATGAAAGCTCTGATTCTTAATGAGGATAGGCAAATGGAGTTACAGGAGATGCCTGAACCTCAGAAAAAAGACAATAATCTCATTGTTCGTGTTAAATCTGCATCGATATGCGGAACAGATATGAGAACTTTTTTAAAGGGAAATAATAAAATTGATGTTCCTAGAATTTTAGGTCATGAGTGCGCCGGAGAAATTATTCATTCGGGGAAATTGGGACAAGAAAATGGATATCAGAAGGGTGATCGTGTAACAGTAGCGCCTGCTGTAGGATGTGGACATTGTCGACCGTGTAAGTCAGGACATACCAATATGTGCGATGACTTAAAAACGATTGGTTTCCAGTATGAAGGCGTCTTTGCTCCATATGTTGAAATCCCCGAAAGAGCGATTCGCATGCATAATGTAATTAAATTAGAGGATAAAGTTGATTTTGACAACGCTACACTTGTTGAACCAGCAGCTTGTGCGCTTAATGGACAACATTTTTTAAATATTGGGCCAAGTGACAACGTTGTTGTTTACGGAAGTGGACTGATTGGCTGCATACACGCAGAACTTGCACTTTTACAAGGTGCAGATAAAGTTTTTATTTTAGAACCAGTAGAAAAACGAGGAAAAATTGCTCAAAAAATGGTTCCAAATGCAGTTTACATTAATAACGCAGAAATAGATGCAGTAGAAGAAATTAAAAAACGTACTGATGGGCATGGCGCAGATGTTGTTATTGTTGCAGCATCGGTACCCAAACTTCATACAGAAGCACAAGAAATTGCTGCTAAGCTAGGTAGAATTTTGTTATTCGGTGGACTACCAGGAGATGGGAAAGGATTTATTGATTCTAATTTGATCCATTATAAAGAATTACAAATTTTTGGTGTACATGCAACAACCGTTAAATATATGCAACAAATTTTAAATATGGTTGAGCAGGGAAAATTAGATTTAAAAAAATACATCGAAAGAATTTTGCCGTTAGAAGAAATTATTGACGGTTTTACATCGATTAGAGATGAAAATGTGATGAAGGTTGTCATTCATCCTTAAGGAGATATTATGATTGACCCTAAGATATATTTACTTCAAGATACTTGTTTTGCGATAAAAAGATGGGTAGAACCAGAAACCTGGGGTCCTGTTATCAAGAATATTGGATTTGATTCGGTTGAGGCCAGTTTTGACAACGAAATGGATCTTTTTTATACACCGAAATGGTATCGAGACGACTGGTTTGATCGTGTAAAAAAGATAGAAAAAAAAGAGGGCATTAAAGTTCGAAGCTTTTTTACAGGCTATCAAACTTATAGAACGACCGGTCTATCACATCCAAATCCTAGAATAGCAGATTATTTATTTGACGGATGGTTAAAACCAGCTGTTCAGGAATTAGGTGAACGGGGATTAGATTTAGGATTTGCGCTTAATTCATTTCCAGATAATGTTCTTCAAACACCTGAAGCCTATCAAAAAGCAAAAGATACAGTTATTAGATATATGGCTAAGATCGGCAGATTAGGGGCAGATACCAATAGTGATATGTTGATCTGCACAGAAGCGATGTATACGCCAAGTACAATCCCCTGGACAATCGAGGACAGTGAAGAAATATTGAAAAAAATTTATCAAACTGGAGGTGATCCAGTTTACATCACAATCGATTTGGGACATATGATTGGACAACGTAGATTTTTTAAACCAACAGAAGATGAAATCTCTGAAAAATTAGCACAAGCTATTTCTGGAGAAAAAATTGCAGAGCCTTGGCTTGGCGCAGATCACACTTATCAAATCTGGGATAAAGCGATTGCTAATAAAGATACAAGTGATGCTGTTGTTTTAAAGATATTAAATGATATGGATCATTATCAGTATTTATTTTCAAAAACCAAGAATGATATTAATCCATATGCGTGGCTGAAAAAATTGGGATGCTACTCTCCAATTATGCATATGCAGCAAACCAATGGGAAAGCTTCATCCCATGCGGCATTTACAGAAGAATCTAATAAAGATGGCATTATTAAAGGGAAAGCCTTTTTTGAAGCAATTACAGAGGCTTACAGACAACCGGATGCAGAAGGAATGCCACCTAAAACAGATAGAATCAATTTAGCATTTGAAATCTTCGCATCGAATTCAGAACATCCAAGAGAAATTATTGGAAAGTTAAAAGAAACGAGTGCATATTGGAAACAATTTGTTCCAGAAGACGGAATGCGATTGAGCGAAATACTAAAAAGAATTCAATAACGAATTACAGCGAAGGGGGAATAACGAATGTACGATATTGCTGTAATTGGAGCAGGTGTTACGGGAACGTGTATTGCACGGGAACTATCGAAATATAAAATCCATGCTTGCGTCATTGAAAAGGGGGATGACGTAGCAATGGGAACTTCCAAAGCAAACACAGGTGTTATCCACACAGGTCAAGAAGCTGCCACAGGATCTTTGATGGCAAAGCTTTGCCTCGAAGGAAACCGAATGTTATACGAATTGTCTCCAATTTTAGATTTTCCAGTTAAAAAAACAGGAAAATTAATTGTCTGCAACCATAAAGAAGATATGGGGAAACTGCATCAGCAATATGAACAAGGTGTCCGAAATGGTGTGCAAGGTCTTGAAATTTTAGGACGTGATGAATTACTAAAGAGAGAACCGAATTTAACACATAATGCAGTCGCAGCACTTTGGCTACCGACGGGCGGTATCATTGATCCTTTTAATTTAGCTATTGCTATGGGTGAAAACGCTGCTGTAAATGGAGTTGAATTTCGATTCCAGACTGAAGTTCAGAAAATCACAAAAGAAGAATGGGGATACCGTATAAAAACGAATAATGGTGATATTGACACCAAAGCTATTGCTAATGCAGCTGGTGTGTACGCAGATGTATTCCACAATATGGTGAGTAAAGAAAAGATCCATATCACACCACGCAAAGGACAATATATTCTTTTTGATCAAAGTATCGGAACAATTTTCAATACGACTGTTGTACCACTTCCTGGAAAAATGGGTAAGGGTATCGCAAGTTCGTTTACGATTGACGGTAATTTCTTTGTCGGACCAACAGCTAATGATGTAGATGATAAAGATGATTTTGCTACAACAAAACCAATTATTGATCAATTAAAAGACATCGCCGAAGGTAATAATTCACTCGTGAATTTCCCATTACCGCTTAATAAAATTATTACAACCTTTAGTGGCGCAAGACCTCACGAAGATCATCATGAATTTATTGTTAAAGAACTTCCTGATTCCAAATGGTTCTTTGATGCTGCGGGGATCGAATCACCGGGATTGACAAGTTCTCCCGCTATCGGGCGAATGCTTTCGCAGATCATCGCAGAAAGTATGCATCTTGAATTAAAGGAAAACTTTATTGCAGAAAGAAAAGGTATCGTACATTTTAACAAGCTTAACAAAGAAGAACAGAATGAACTCATCAAACGAAACCCGCGGTATGGAAAAATTGTATGTAGATGTGAAAAAATTACTGAAGCGGAAATTGTTGACGCAATAAAACGACCTATTGGGGCAAGATCGATGGACGCTGTAAAACGCCGTACTCGCGCAGGAATGGGTCGATGTCAAGCTGGATTTTGCACACCGAGACAAATTGAAATAATCGCCAGAGAATTGGGAATCGATATGATGGACGTCACTAAAAAAGGCGGAAAATCTAAAATGTTAGTTGGTCAAGTTAAAGATAGAAAGGCATGGGCAGAATAATGAAACAATATAATATTGTGATTATTGGTGGAGGCCCAGCTGGACTTTCAGCAGCTGTTTCAGCAAAAAAATCAGGATGTTCTGATCTGTTAATATTGGAACGTGAAAATAAACTTGGCGGAATTTTGAATCAATGTATTCATAATGGTTTTGGTCTGCATACATTTAAAGAAGAGTTGACAGGGCCAGAATATGCACAGCGTTATACTGATCAGATTATTGAAAATCAAATTCCATATAAGCTGAACACAATGGTTTTGGATATTTCTCCAAACAAAGTGATTACTTATGTCAATAGCAAAGAAGGCGTTGTTCAAGTGAAAGCTGAGGCAATTATTCTAGCTATGGGATGCAGAGAAAGACCGAGAGGAGCCCTAACTATTCCAGGGACAAGACCAGCAGGGATTTATACCGCGGGTACAGCACAGAAACTTGTCAATATTTATGGATATATGCCAGGTAGAAAGGTGGTTATCCTAGGCTCTGGGGATATTGGACTGATTATGGCAAGGCGAATGACACTGGAAGGCGCTGAAGTAAAGCTGGTCGCAGAAATTATGCCGTACTCAGCAGGGCTTAAGCGTAATATTGTCCAATGTTTGGATGATTATAATATTCCTCTTCAGTTAAGCCATACAGTTGTGGACATTAAAGGAAAAGAACGCGTAGAAAGTGTCACAGTCGCAGAAGTTGACGATGAGCTTCAACCTATTCCAGGAACAGAAGTTGAATATGAATGTGACACGCTCTTATTGTCAGTTGGTCTGATCCCAGAAAATGAATTATCAACAGCAGCTGGAGTCGCTTTAGGCAGGACAAACGGACCGATCGTTCGTGATAATCTGGAAACTTCTGTGCCAGGTATTTTTGCCTGTGGAAATGTGCTACATGTTCATGATCTGGTTGATTACGTTTCCGAAGAAGCTGCGCATGCTGGAGAAGCTGCAACTGAATACGTGAAAAATGGAGAAAAGAAAGAAAATAAAAAAATTAAGGTTATTGCTGGAGATGGCGTGAGTTATACAGTTCCGACAACCATCGATGCTGATAGTAATGAAGAAAATATTATTATCCGCTTCCGTGTAAAAGGGATCTATCAGAATAGCCAAATCGGTGCATATCTGAATGACAAAGAGATTAAGCATCAGAAAAAACGTATTTTTGCGCCAGGTGAAATGCAACAGGTGGTAATTAATAAGGAGATTTTCGATGATTGCCAAAATGGTTCATCATTTACAGTTCAAATTGAGGAGGCACAATGATGGAAGAAAGAATGCTAACATGTATCAATTGTCCATTAGGGTGCTCTGTTAAGGTTGAATTGGAAAATGGAACAATTAAGTCAATAACTGGTAACTCCTGCGAACGAGGGAGGACATACGCAGAAAAAGAAGTGACCAGTCCGACGAGAATTGTCACATCAATCATTCCTGTATTGGATGGAGATGTAGCCATGGTATCTGTTAAGACAGCATCGGATATACCAAAAGAAAAAATATTTGACTGCATGAATGCAATAAATACAATCGAGGCGAAAGCCCCAATCTCGATAGGAGATGTACTAATTAAAAACGTCTGTGGAACGAATGTCGATATCATTGCGACGAAAAATATTAATAAAATCAAATAATTAATTTGGGAGAGGATTATTATGAAAGAAAAAAAATATGTTATTGGTATTGATTTGGGGACAACCAGTGCCAGAACCATTGTATTTGATTTAGAAGGAAAACAAATTGGCTCAGGTCAATTGATGAATCCACTTACCTATCCTGCACCAGGACGTCAGGAATGTGATGGGGAAGAATTGATTAATGTTTTATATAATACAACACGACTCGCGATGGACAATAGTAAAATTGATCCTGAAGAAGTTGCATCTATCTCGGTTGACGTTTTCCGATGTACTATTGCGTTAAGAGATAAAGATGGTGGTTTCACAATGCCAATTATTATTTGGCAGGATATGCGAAGCGCCGAGATGTTTCCTGTGATTGAAGAAAAGCTTGCTAAAGCAGGGTTGACAAAAGAAGATCTTTACGACCGATGCGGAATGCCTTTAGGTGGTGTGAACCCTCAGTCAAATTTGCAATGGATTTTGAAAAATATGCCGGAAGCATATGAGAAAGCAACAACGATCCATACAATGATGGGATTAGTTACCAAGGCATATGGTGCAGACGATTATTATGATGATTACACGGATACACCGTGGCTTCAATTAAACGGACCAGATTTCCAATACGATCTAGAGCTGTGTAATGCTCTTGGCATAGATATTAATAAGCTTGCGCCATTACGTACACCAGGAGAAGTTATTGGGCATGTGACGGAAGAGGTTGCAAACCGTACAGGTTTGGCGGAAGGAACACCGATCATTATGGGAACTGGTGACCAGCAATCCGGTTGTTTAGGATGCGGATGTATTGATGATACTGTTGGGTATGCTTGTGGAGGAACAGCAGGTATTGTTGCAGGAAAATCATTTAATCTTCTTAGAGACCCTTCAAGACGGTGCTACGTTTTAGGAACGCCAGATGGTGCGTACGTTATGGAAGGCGTTGCAAATGCATCTGGTTCCGCGTTTAAATGGTTTAAAGAAGAGTTCTGCGATATTGAAAATCTCGCAGCAGAGCAGCTGGAAATTTCTGTTTATCAATTCTTAACATCAATGGCCTCAAAGTCTAATGAAGGTGCAAATGGCCTGTTCTTCCTACCATATTTCGCAGGTGCTGTTACGCCAAATCAAAATCCAAATGCAAGAGGAAGTTATCTCGGCATGACAGTCGGTCATACAAAAGCTGATTTTATTAGATCAACAATGGAAGGTGTATGTTTCGATTTAAGAGACATGTTGGATGCAATGGTTGCTGGTGGCGCTCCGCCATTTGAAAAAGTCCGTTTAACAGGCGGTATTTTTAGATCAGAACTTTGGTGCCAAATTATGTGCGATATTTTAAATCGTGATTGTGAAGTTGTTGCGGAAGAAGAAGCTACTGCCTTAGGTTGTGCGATGAATGCAGCTGTTGGTGCTGGAATATATAAAGACTTTAAGGAAGCGGCAGACAAGATGGTTAAAATCCGTAAAGTTTATCATCCAAGAGAAGATAAAGTTGAACGATATGAAAAAGCATTTAGAACTTGGCAACAGATTTATAAGTCATTGGCAACAGGGGCTTTCGACAAAGTGGTCGAATTCCAAGATGAATACAGAGATTAATATTATCGAATAATTGGCGATATAAACAAAGGAGAATAAATTATGGACAAACAAGAAATTATCAGTAGATGCGACCATACCCTTCTAAAACCATTTTCTACATGGAAAGACATGATTCCAATTTGCGAAGATGCGCTGAAATATCATACAGCATCTGTCTGCATTCCACCTTGCTACGTGAAGCCGGCCCATAAGAATTATCCGGACCTGAATGTCTGTACTGTAATCGGCTTTCCCAATGGTTACAACACGACAGAAGTTAAAGTTGCGGAAGCGATTCAAGCAATTGCGGACGGCGCGTCGGAAATCGATATGGTGATCAATATCGGTGAAATGAAAGCTGGTAACTACGATTACGTTCTTGATGAAATCAAAGCGCTTAGAAAAGCGACAGAAGGTAAAATTCTGAAAGTTATTGTTGAAACCTGCTATCTGGATGAAGCGGAAAAAATAAAAGTATGTGAACTGGTCACAGAAGCAGGCGCTGATTTTATTAAGACCTCGACTGGCTTTGGCCCGGAAGGCGCAAAAATTGTAGATATTGAGCTTTTCAAAAAGCATATTGGTCCTAATGTCAAAATGAAAGCAGCCGGCGGTATCAGCACTGTCGAAGATTTAGAAGCTTTTGTCAAGGCTGGCTGTGCACGTATTGGTACAAGTAGAGCGATCGGATTATTAAAAGATAAGTAAACATAAGCCATAATATAAAAATAACTCCTAGCTGTCGTTCACAGCTGGGAGTTATTTGCATATATAAGATTATTTTTGATACCGAAACGGTCCGACGCCGCGGCGGTGTTTTTTGAGCAGCGTCAATTCGACCCACGGGATGCTTCTTAAATCTTCGCCTTGTTCAATGAGTTGGGGCAAATGTTTGAGCAGGCCTTCAAAGGCTTGGGTGGCCTTGTGCGCGGAGGAGATGATCTGCTGGACGCAGTAGTTGGCGCGGAAGACCGCAAACTGGATCTGAGAGTAGGCGATGCGGTCGAAGGTCTTGTCGGCCGTGTCGTTCTTCGGATCGCCGCTTACGCGGGTGCGGCGGGCCGCCGCGTCCATTTCGTCCTTCCAGACGTAGGTGCGCTTCAGCAGGTCGCGGTAAGGCGCTGCCGCCTTTTCGTAGGCGTCAAACTGATCCTGAACGAGGGCGACCACGTCGTCGACTTCCGTTTCGCCGCGGTACCAGGCTTCAATGGGAGAAAAGGCCTGTTCGACCATATGGATAAAATCATTGACGTCGTCGGAATTAATAGGCGCGCCGTAATCTTCAGGCGTAGGCATCGCTTGTGGAAACGGTGTACTTTCTGTATTTTGAGCTTCAGTCATCATTTCGGGTTCCTTTCTTTTCGCGCAATTTTTACGCAATTCTATTCATATTTTGTGTATACGCTTTTTAAATGCCACTATTATATCCGTAAGCTCCGCCATCGTCAACTTTAATATTCGAAATCTGAAAGAAAAAATGGACACGAAAAAACCGCCTTCACACCGGCAGGATACCGGGGCGAAAGCGGCGATACATCACGGCTTTAAACCGGCGGCGATTCGACCAGCTCGTCGTTGATGCGGTTCATGAATTGGTCGAGCGTCGACAGCTCTTCCGCGGTGAACGTCTGGTAAATGCGGTCCATGGTCTTCTCGTAGCCGCGGGTATTGATTTCGTGAAATTTTAAGAATTTGTCCGTCACCACCAAGTGGTATTCCCGGCGGTCTTCGTCGGAGCGGACCTTCTTCAGGTACCCTTTCTGCACCAGAGAATTGACCTTGTACGTCGCGTTGGGCGACGAGATGTTCATGAACTGGGCGAAAGCGTTGATCGTCGGCTCGCCCAGCGAATAAATCGCTTCGAGACAGAAGGATTCGGAAAAGGTCAGCGAGTTCTGGCTGCTCTGCAGGGCCACTTCGCGGTAAAAGTAGAGGCGCAGTTTTCTGTAAATCTCGGCTAAAGGTTCAGTAAACATCGCCGCTCCTGTCTACGCTTCTGCAGTGGGGTCCGACAGGGCGAAGGTGATTTCCGCCCGGGCGACGACTTTGCCGTCCACCTTGCAGGTGCCCTTTCCAGTCCCGAGGGGGCCGCGGGTGTTCGTGATTTCCGTCGTGATTTCCACCACGTCGCCGGGGACGACCTGACGCTTAAACCGGGCGTTTTTGATGCCGCCGAAGAAGGCGAGCTTGCCCTTGTTTTCCGGAAGGGAAAGCATCGCGACCGCACCGACCTGAGCCATGGCTTCGATCAAAAGCACGCCCGGCATCACCGGATAGCCCGGAAAATGGCCGAGGAACTGCATCTCGTTGTTGGAGACGCATTTGCGCCCGATGGCCATTTCTCCGGGGACGTAGTCGAGGATGCGGTCGACGAGCAGGAAGGGGTAGCGGTGGGGCAGGATTTCCTGAATCTGCGCGGCGGACAATTCGTGAGGTTCGCGGGTCGTTTCGCTCATCTTAAGCCTCCCAGCGTTTCATGATCACGACGGCGTTGTGGCCGCCGAAGCCCAGCCCGTTGGACAGCGCGTAGTCGAGATCGGCTTCGCGCCCTTCGTTCGGGACGATGTCGAGGTCGCAGTCCGGGTCGGGATTTTGGTAGTGGATGGTCGGCGGCACGAATTGATCGTGGAGGGCCATCGCCGTGAAAATCGCTTCGACCGCGCCGGTGCCGCCGAGCAGGTGGCCTGTCATGCTCTTCGTCGAGCTGACCATCATGTCCTTCGCGTGATCGCCGAAGGCGGTCTTGATGGCCTTGGTTTCGATCTGGTCGTTGAGAGGCGTCGAAGTGCCGTGAGCGTTGATGTAGCCGACCGCTTCCGGCGTAATGCCGGCGTCCTTCAAAGCAGCGGTCATCGCGGCTGCCGCGCCTTCGCCGTCGGGAGATGGGGCCGTGATGTGGTAGGCATCGGTCGAAGTGCCGTAGCCGACGACTTCGCCTAGGATTTTGGCGCCTCTGGCCTGAGCGTGGTCCAGCGATTCGAGGATCAGCGCGCCGGCGCCTTCGCCCATCACGAAGCCCGAGCGTTCCGCGTCAAAGGGGCAGGAGGCCGTTTCCGGGTCTGGATTAGTGGACAGGGCCTGCATGACGGTGAACCCGCCGATGCACAGCGGTGTGACGCAGGCTTCTGCGCCGCCGGCGAGCATGACGTCGGCGTAGCCGTCGCGGATCTGGCGGAAGGCGTCGCCGATGGCGTTGTTGGACGACGCGCAGGCCGTGACGATACAGGTGGAGTAGCCCTTGAAGCCGTGGGCGATGGCGATGCGCCCGGCGGCCATATTCGGGATCGCGGACGGGATGAAGAACGGGGAGACGCGGTCGAATCCACGCTTCATGCCGCGGTTCTGATTGTCTTCAATGGTGGAGATGCCGCCGATGCCGCTGGACATGATGACGCCGCAGCGGTAGGGGTCCGCTTCTTTGGAAATGTCGAGGCCCGACTGTTTCATCGCTTCGTCTGCCGCGACCAGCGCGAACTGAGTGAAGCGGTCCATGTGGCGGGCGTCCTTGCGATTGATCACCGGGCTGATGTCGAGATTTTTGACTTCTCCGGCCAGGTGCACCTTCTGTTCTGACGAATCGAACAGCGTGATTTCGGCGATGCCGTTTTGGCCGGCCTTGGCGGCAGCCCAGCTTTCGGCTACGCTGTTGCCAAGGGGGTTGACGGTGCCCATGCCGGTGATGACGACGCGGTTTTCTTTATTCATATTCGTATTTCTCCTTTGTTAAATGGCCATGCCGCCGTCTACAGGCAGCACTTGTCCGGTAATGTAAGCGGCGGCGTCGCTGGCCAGGAAGGCGATGACGCCGGCAATGTCTTCAGGGGTCCCCAGACGGTTCAGCGGGATGTTCTGGGTCGCGGCGGCCTTCTGCTTGTCGTCGAGGGCGCCGGTCATGTCGGTTTGAATGAAGCCCGGCGCGACCGCATTGACAGTGATGTTGCGGCGGCCCAATTCCTTTGCGAGGGATTTGGTCATGCCGACGACACCGGCCTTGGCAGCGGAATAGGATACCTGTCCGGCGTTGCCGCGGAGGCCGACCACTGAGCTGACGTTGATGATGCGGCCGTGGCGCTGGCGCATCATGATCCGGGAGGCGGCCTTCATGCACAGGAAGACGCCGCGGAGATCGGTCGCGACCACCGCGTCGAAATCTTCAGGCTTGGTCAGCGCGATCAGATTGTCTCGGGTGATGCCGGCGTTGTTGACCAGCACGTCGAGGGCGCCGAAGTCGGCCTTAACGGCCTTAAACATCGCGTCGACGGCATCAGCGTCGGCGACGTTTGCGGCGTACACGGCGACCTTCCCTTCGGGATTGAGCTCGCGGCAGGCCTGAGCGGTATCCTCAGCGGCGGCCTGGTTGCCGGCGTAATTCACGGCGACGTCGTAGCCGGCCTTGGCAAAGGCGAGGCAGGTCGCGCGGCCGATGCCTCGGCTTCCGCCGGTGACGAGGACGATTGGATTGGCGTTGGTTTCTTTTTTCATGGTTCCTCTTTATTTCGATAATGCTGAGATAACAGCGGCGAGATCGTCCGCTGTGTCGATTTTCATCGGCTTGGTGCCGCGGATCGTCTTGCGCACAAAGCCGGAAAGGGCCTTGCCCGGTCCGATTTCGACGAAGGTATCCGCGCCCATGTCGGCCATCTTTTTAATGCTCTGTTCGAGATAGACCGATTGCTGAACCTGTTTTTCGAGCAGCTCCGGAATCGTCACGTCGTCGGGTTTGACGTCGCCGATGGCGTTGAACAGCACCGGGAACTGGGGTTCGTTGAAGGTAATGGTCTTGAATTTATCGGCGAGGGCGTCGCCGGCCGGTTTCATGTAGCTGGTGTGGAAGGGACCGGAAACCTTGAGCGGGATCACTCGCTTGGCGCCGGCGTCCTTGGCGAGGGCAGAGGCCTGTTCGACGCCTTTGGCGTCACCGGAAATGACGATCTGTCCCGGACAGTTGAAGTTAGCCATTTCGACTTTGCCGGCCGCCGAGGCTTCACCGCAGATGGCGCCGAGCTTTTCGGCGTCTAAGCCGAGAACGGCGTCCATGCCGACGTCGAGTCCTTTGGACGCTTCAGCCATGGCCCGGCCGCGGAAGGCGATCAGGTCGAGGGTCGTGGCGGCGTCCCAGACGCCGGCGGCGTAAAGCGCAGAATATTCCCCGAGGGAAAGGCCGCAGGCCATATCCGGCACGATGCCGGCTTCTCTCAGCACATTGGTGACGCCGATGGCGAAAGCGACCATGGCCGGCTGGGTGTATTGGGTTTGATTCAGCTGATCTTCCGGCCCTTCAAAGCAGAGCTTTTTCAAATCGAAAGGCAGGTCAGCCCGATCGAAGACGTCGGCGAAAGCCGGGTATTTTTCGTAAAGGTCCTGGCCCATCCCGACGTGCTGAGCGCCTTGACCGGCGTATAAAAATGCGAGTGTCATTGCGTTCTCCTTTGCTTATTCGAATACATCCTGAAGGCCGGAGATGACCGACTGGGCGCCGGTGTAGAGGTCTTTGAAGATGTCGGCCACCGGACGGATTTCGTCCACGAGGCCGGCGATCTGCCCGGACATCAGGCTGCCGTTTTTGGTGTCGCCGTCGAGAACAGCCTTGCGCAGGCTGCCGAGGGTGAATTTTTCCAGTGTGGCCAAATCGGCGCCGGCCTGTTCTTCCTTGAGGTAGGCCTTTGTCATCTGGTTGCGCAGGACGCGGACCGGCGCGCCAGAGGATCGGCCGGTGACAACCGTGCTGCGGTCCTTCGCCTTGAGGACGGCTTTTTTATAGTTTTCGTGGATCGGGCATTCTTCGGAGGCGAGGAGCACCGTCCCGATTTGACAGCCGGCAGCGCCGAGAGCCAGCGCCGCGGCGACGCCCCGTCCGTCCGCGATGCCGCCGGCAGCGATAACCGGCACGTCCACCGCGTCGACGACCTGAGGCACGAGGGCCATCGTCGTGACGTCCCCAATGTGGCCGCCGCTTTCAGAGCCTTCGGCGACGACGGCGTCGGCGCCTTCGCCGCTGAGGCGTCTGGCCAGCGCGACTGACGCGACGACTGGAATCACGAGAATGCCGGCGGCCTTCCAGGCTTCCATGTATTTGCCGGGGTTGCCGGCGCCGGTGGTGATCACCGGGATTTTTTCTTCAACGGCCATTTTGGCGATGTTGTCCGCATCGGGGTTCATCAACATCAGGTTCAGGCCGAAGGGCTTGTCCGTCAGGGATTTGCAGGTTTTGACTTCGGCTCTGAGCTTTTCGGCGTCCCATCCGCCGGAGGCGATGAGCCCAAGCCCGCCAGCGTTGGAGCAGGCTGCGGCAAAGGCGCCGGTGGCGATGTTGGCCATGCCGCCCTGAACGAAGGGATATTGGGTGTGCAGCAATTCACTAATCAGTTTCATAAGAACTCCTTTCCAATCAAACGCGGGGAGATGCGGCGTAGGTGATGCCGGCGGCGCCCCAGGTCAGGCCGGCGCCAAAGCCGACGCACAGAATGCGGCAGCCGGGCCGAATGATGTTGTGTTGGACCATTTCATCCAGGGCCAGCGGAATGGAAGCCCCGCTGGTGTTGCCGAGGCGGTCGAGATTTTGATACGCCTTTTCAGGAGCCAGCTTGAGCTTTTTCGCGGCGTGTTCGATGATCCGCGAATTGGCCTGATGAAAAATGACCTGATCGTAGTCGTCGAGGGTTTCGCCGGTCTTGGCGAGATAATCCTTGATGACCTTCGGGATGATGCGGACGGCAAAGCGGAAAACCTTCCGGCCGTCCATTGTGATGAATTCGGTTTTGTTAATGTCGCCGGGGACGCCGATGGCCGGGTCGCTTTCAGCACCGAGCACTGCGTCGAAGGGCGCGGACGGGTCGCTTTTGACGACAACCGCGCCGGCGCCGTCACCGAAAAGAATGCAGGTGCTGCGGTCGGTGAAGTCCAGATCGCGGCTCAGCGCTTCGACGCCGACCACCACCGCGTAAGGGCGGTCGCTTTCGTCGGCGATCATGCCTTGGGCGACCTTTAGTGCGTAAACGAAGCCGGAGCAGGCCGCGGAGATGTCAAAGCTCGGCGTGTTGGGCTGGACGCCCAGCGCCAGCGCGACGCGGTTGGCCGTGCTCGGGGAGGTCGTGTCGCCGGTAATGGTAGCCACGACGACGGCGCCGATCTGTTCCGGTGCGATGCCGGAGGCGGCGAGGGCACGTTTGGCCGCGAGAATCGCCAGGTCCGACGCGGTCTCGTCCTTTTCGATGAAGTGTCGGGTGCGGATGCCGGTGCGCTCAGAGATCCAGGCGTCGCTGGTATCGACAATTTGCGCGAGATCGTCGTTGGTGACGACCTTATCCGGGACGGCCGATCCCGATCCGATAATTTTGATGCCATTCATAAAATTAAAGCCTCAACTTTCAATGGGGGTTACGAATTTCTCGTATCGACAATGCCGTACGCCCTGAATTTGGCGATGCGGCGGTTGACCAGCTCGCTGCCGCTCAGGCGCGAAAGGCTGCGCAGGTTTTTGCGGATCGCGCCGCGCAGCGCGTGGTACACGGCGTCGGGGTCGCGGTGCGCACCGCCAAGGGGTTCTTTGACGATTTCGTCCGCGACCTTCAGGTCGTAGAGATCCTGAGCGGTGAGCTTCATGACCGAGCAGGCCTCGTCGCTGCGGCTGGGGTCCTTCCAGAGAATACTGGCAAAGCCCTCAGGGCTTAAAATCGAGTAAATCGCGTTTTCCAGCATGATCAAATGGTTGGCCACGCCGAGAGCTAAAGCGCCGCCGCTGCCGCCTTCGCCGGTGAACACGGCGATGATCGGCACGCGCAGCTGACTCATTTCAGCCAGATTGCGGGCGATGGCTTCGCCCTGGCCGTTTTCCTCAGCTTCCTTGCCAGGGTAAGCGCCGGCGGTGTCGACGAAGGTGATGATTGGCCGTTTGAATTTTTCAGCCTGGTGCATCAGCCGTCTGGCCTTGCGGTAACCTTCCGGGCAGGGCATGCCGAAATGGCAGGCGAGGTTTTCCTGAAGGGTTTTGCCCTTGCGGGTGCCGATGACGGTCACCGGGTGGTTGTCGAACATCGCGATGCCGCCGTAAATACTCGGGTCTTCCCGGTAAAGGCGGTCGCCGCGCTGTTCAAAGAAATCGGTGAATAAATGGGCGACGTAGTCGACCACGCCGGGGCGGCCGGGGTGGCGCGCCAGGTAGACGCGGTCCACCGGTGTCGGGTTGGCGCACAGGTGCAGCAGCTCGTCGCGGTCGCGCTGAAGCTGCTGAAGCTGGACGACGTCGGCCGGCGTGATGGGATCGCCGATGTCCTGGATACGTTTGTCCAGGCGGTCGATCCGCGTTTCAAGCTCGCGGACCGAAAGATTCGAATTGTCTTGATTCGTCATCTTTTCCTTTCTCTTATCTAAATCTTAATGGATTTTTCAGGAGCGGTCGTGCAGGCGCAGGATCTGAATCAACGTCTTGCGCATGTCCCGCCGGGGGACGATTTGATCGACAAAACCGTGTTCCTGCTGGAATTCCGCGCGCTGAAAACCTTCCGGCAGCTTTTCGCCGATGGTCTGTTCGATGACGCGGGGGCCGGCGAAGCCGATCAGCGCGCCGGGTTCGGCGAGGGTGATGTCGCCGAGCATCGCGAAGCTGGCTGTGACACCGCCGGTGGTCGGGTGGGTCAGCACGATGACTGACAGCACACCCTTACGGGAGAGCCGTTCCATCGCGGCGCTGGTCTTGGCCATCTGCATCAGGCTGATGATGCCTTCCTGCATCCGCGCGCCGCCGCTGGCACAGAATAAGATCAGCGGCCATTTTTTGCGTTCAGCCAATTCGATAGCTTGGGTGATGCGTTCGCCGACGGCGGAGCCCATCGAGCCCATGAAGAAGCGGGTGTCCATCGCGGCGACGACTACAGGGTAGCCGCCGATTTTCCCGCGCACGGCGGAGACGCCTTCGGTGGAGCCGGATTTCTTCCGCTGTGCCTTGAGCTTTTCCGGGTAGCCTGGGAAATGGAGCCAGTCGAAGGGCTTGACACCCTTGGCGATTTCCCGAATCGTGCCTGGGTCCATCGTGAGCTGGAGGCGGTAGTGAGAGCCGATCGGAAAGTGGTAGCCGCAGCGGCAGACGTGCAGATTGGCTTCGAGCTCGTCCAGGGTCAGCGCGTGACCGCACTTGGGACAAATCGTCGTGCGTTGCTGAATCGGGATCGCGTCGGGCATCGTCGTGATGCTGCGCCGTTCCCGAAGGGCCTTGAGGTTGAAGATTTCTTCACGGCGCTTTTGAAATGGGTTGCTGCTCATGATCGATCTCCTTCATCTTTAGATAATTGGGTATCGCCGATGTCGATGGGGTCCAGCCCGGCGCCGACCCGGTTCCACTTGAGCAGGGTGTCGTACTCGCTTTCGATGAAGCCGGTGTTGTAATTGCCGTGGACAAAGGCGGTGTGGTGCATGATCAGGTAGCACAGCTCTGCGGTCGTCGGGTAGCCGTCGATGACCAGTTCCTCGAGCATGCGGCGCATCCGCTGGATCGCTTCAAGTCTAGAATTGCCGGACGCGATGATTTTCACGACGAGGCTGTCGTAAAACGGGTTCATCGTGTAGCCGTTGTAGAGCAGGGAGTCGATGCGGCAGCCTGGCCCGCCGGGGAAGTGGACGAAATTCGTTTTGCCTGGAGAAGGACGGAAATCGTTCATCGGGTCCTCCGCGTTGATGCGGCATTCGATGGCCCAGCCTTTTTGGTGGATGTCCTTCTGTTCGTAGGACAGCGGCAGACCGGCGGCGACGCGGATCTGTTCGCGGACGAGGTCGACGCCGCACACCTGTTCGGTCACCGGGTGTTCCACCTGGATCCGGGTGTTCATTTCGATGAAGTAATAGTGCAGATCGTCGTCCATCACGAATTCGATGGTGCCGGCGCCCGCGTAATTGGCGGCCTTGGCTGCCTTCACCGCGGCTGCGCCCATTTCCTCGCGCACCTCCGGCGTCAGCAGATGGGACGGGCTCTCTTCGATGAGTTTCTGGTGTTTGCGCTGGATAGAGCATTCCCGTTCGCCGAAGTGCACGACGTGGCCCTTGGTATCGGCCATCACCTGGAATTCGATGTGGTGGGGATTTTGAATTAACTTTTCGACGTACATGTGGTCGTCACCGAAATTGGCGACGGTTTCGGACTGGGCTTCTGCAAATTTTGCGGCGAAATCCTCGGGACGGTCGACGTTGCGCATGCCGCGTCCGCCGCCGCCGGCTGCGGCCTTGATCAGAACCGGGTAGCCAATTTCGTCAGCGATCTTCTGCCCTTCTTCGAGGGATACGCTGCCGTCGCTGCCGGGCACGACTGGGACGCCGTTTGCCTGCATCAGCTCGCGGGCCGCGGCCTTGTCGCCCATTTTTCTGATGGCGTCACCGGAGGGCCCGATAAAGACGAGGCCCTCTTCGGCACAGCGGTCGGCGAAGTCGGCATTTTCAGACAAAAAGCCATATCCGGGGTGGATGGCTTCGCACCGGGTCGATTTGGCGACCTGAAGGATCGCGTTTTCGTTGAGGTAGCTGTCCTTAGCTGGCGGCGGACCGATACAGACCGCGCGGGTGGCCAGCTGCACGTGAAGCGAGTCTTTGTCGGCAGTGGAATAGACGGCCACGGATTCGATGCCCATTTCAGTGCAGGCGCGGATCACGCGGACCGCGATTTCGCCGCGGTTGGCAATGAGTATTCGACGGAACATGGCTTTACAGCTTTCTGACGCGCATCAGCGGTTCGTCGAATTCGGCCATCGTGGCGTTTTCTTTGAGCACTTCGAGAATTTCGCAGTCAAAGGGCGCCGGGATTTCGCTCATCATTTTCATCGCTTCGATGAGGCCGACCGTGTCACCCTGATGTACGGTGTCGCCGGACTTGACGTAAGGCGGGTCATCTGGTGACGGCGCTTGATAGAAGGTGCCGACCAACGGCGCGTTGATCGTGTCGCCGGCGCTTTCAGCTTCCGGTGTGTCCCTTGTTTCCGGTGCATCGACTGCAGGCGCTGGCGCCGGTGCAGCGGGCGCAGCGGCCGGCACAACGGCTGGTGCAGCGGCGGCTGCCACCGCTTTTGCCGGATAAGCGCCGGCTTTTTTCAGAACGAGCGCGTCGCCCTCGTGGGTCCATTTTAATGAAACGGCGTCGCTTTGATCAAAACGATCGATTAATTCGAGAATTTCGTTAAACTCCATACTGCCTCCGTGTAAAATCTTTTCAATAAGAATTGATTCCAGAATTGATTTGTAAATAAAAGATGAAAATTTGCTTTCCACCTGGATTGCTTAAAAATTTTTAGATATTCGTCAACATTATAGCATGAAATACAGATCATGCGCAGAAAAAAATAAGATAAGCGCATATCAAAGAAAATTTTTAATTTTTAGAAAATTTAAATTGAACTTGATGCAGAAGGCCGAAAATTTTTATATAATATGTAGAAAGACTGCAACCCTTTTATTTGAATTGAATCTTTCTTAAAAACGGTAAAATAAAAAGAGTAATAATTTGCAAAATAATGAAATCTTATTGACAAATTCATAAAGTATGATATGATTGTTATAGTTTTAACAGAGACCCGCTAGGGTCACCATAACAATGTGAACACTCACATTTTAGTTTTGTAAATTAATTTATGGAGGGAAATTTATGGCTAAGGAAATTGTAGTTGTCAGCGGTTGCCGTACGGCTATCGGTTCAATGGGAGGTTCTTTGAAAGATGTACCTGTTGTCCAGTTGGGTTCAACAGTTATCAAAGAAGCGGTCAACCGTGCAGGCATCAAGCCAGATGACGTTGACGAAGTTTTAATGGGCTGTGTCCTTCAGGCTGCACAGGGCCAGTCAGTTGCTCGTCAGGCTGCTGTTTACGCAGGCATTCCTGTTGAAAAACCAGCTTTAACATTAAACAACCTCTGCGGTTCTGGTATGAAGTGCATCAACCTCGGTGCTGACATGATCACAGCTGGCGACGCAGATGTCGTTGTCGTTGGTGGTATGGAAAACATGACAAGAGCTCCGTACGTCGTTCCAGGCGGCCGTTATGGTTACAGAATGGGCGCTGGCGAATTCCTCGATACGATGATCTCTGATGGTCTGGAAGATACCTTCAATCACTATCACATGGGCGTTACCGCTGAAAACATCGCTGAAAGATACGGCATCACTCGTGAAGAATGCGACAAGATCGCTGTTATGTCTCAAGAAAGAGCTAACGCAGCTATCGAATCTGGCCGCTTCAAAGATGAAATCGTGCCAATCACTGTAAAACAGCGCAAGAAAGAATTTGTTTTCGATACAGACGAACATCCGCGTAAAGGCGTTACAATGGAAAGCATCAGCAAACTGCGTCCGGCATTCAAGAAAGACGGCGTCATCACTGCTGCTAACGCTTCCGGTATCAACGATGGGGCTGCTGCTCTCGTTATGATGTCTGCTGAAAAAGCTAAAGAACTCGGCTGCAAACCGTTAATGAGATGGATCAACGGTACATCAGCTGGCTGCGAACCAGAAGTCATGGGCTTAGGTCCGATCCACGCTTGCCGTAAACTGTTCGACCGCACAGGCTTAACCATCGATGATTTCGATCTGATCGAACTCAACGAAGCATTCTCTGCTCAGGCTATCGCTTGCATCCGCGACCTGCACATCGACATGGATAAATGCAACGTCAACGGCTCCGGTATCGCTCTTGGCCACCCGGTAGGCTGCTCCGGTGCAAGAATCGTTGTTTCCCTGATGTACGAAATGGCGAAGAGAGGATCTAAGAAAGGTCTCGCATCACTCTGCGTCGGCGGTGGTATGGGTGTTGCTTCTGCTTGGGAAAACCTGCAGTAAGCTCGCTTTAGAAACTACTTACGAAAGTCGAGTGGCAATATGAGTTTTGTTACATACGAAGCTAAAGATTTAATCGGAATCGTCACGATCAACCGTGAAAAAGCACTCAACGCTTTAAACACTCAGGTCCTGAACGACCTCGAAGAAGTGATTGATGCGGTTGATTACGACACGATCCGTTGCTTAATCATCACCGGTGCCGGCAAAAAATCATTTGTTGCCGGTGCTGATATCGGTGAAATGGCTGAAGACACCAAAGCAGAAGGCAAAGAATTCTGCGAACACGGCAACCGTGTATTCAGAAAAATCGAAACCCTGCCGATTCCTGTAATCGCAGCGGTCAACGGTTTTGCACTGGGCGGCGGCTGCGAACTGTCAATGGCCTGCGACATCCGCATCGCTGCTGACAACGCTGTATTTGGTCAGCCAGAAGTCGGCCTGGGCATCACACCAGGTTTCGGCGGCACCCAGAGATTGATGAGAAGAATCCCTGTTGGCAAGGCGAAGGAAATGATCTACGCCAGCATCAACATCAAAGCCGAAGAAGCTTTGAAATGGGGTCTTGTCAATGCTGTTTATCCGCAGGATGAATTGATGCCGGCAGCTGAAAAGCTCGCTAACCGCATTGCGGTTCAGGCACCGATTGCAGTCCGCGCTGCAAAGGCTGCGATGAACGAAGGCATCGACGTGCCGATGGATGACGCGATTCAGGTTGAAGTGAAACATTTCTCTGACTGCTTCGAAACAGCCGACCAGAAGGAAGGCATGAAAGCATTCATGGAAAAACGGAAACACGAACCGTTCCAGAACAAATAATTAATTTTCAACGATTTTCGAGGGAGGATGACCATCTTCCCTCGGTGTTTGTGTATTGATTTAAATATTTGAGAGGTAATAATATGAAAGTTGGCGTAATTGGCGCTGGTACAATGGGATCTGGCATTGCTCAGGCATTTGCTCAGACAGATGGTTATGAAGTTGTTCTCTGCGATATCAAACAGGAATTTGCAGATGGCGGCAAAGCTAAAATCGAAAAGAATTTAGCAAGAAGCGTATCCAAGGGCAGAATGGATGAAGCGAAGAAAGACGCAATCTTAGGCAAAATCACAACAGGTTTGGTTGAAAAAGACACTGTTGGCGATTGCGACCTGATCGTCGAAGCAATCCTCGAAAAGATGGAACTCAAACATGAAATGTTCCAGAACCTCGACAAGATCTGCAAACCGGAATGCATCTTCGCATCCAACACATCTTCACTTTCCATCACTGAAATCGCTCAGGGTGTGAACCGTGACGTCATCGGTATGCACTTCTTCAACCCAGCACCGGTTATGAAGCTCATCGAAGTCATCGCTGGCTACAATACATCTGAAGAAACTGTTCAGAAGATCAAAGACATCGCTGTTGCGATCGGCAAAACTCCTGTACAGGTTAAGGAAGCTGCTGGCTTCGTCGTCAACAGAATCCTCGTTCCGATGATCAACGAAGCAATCGAAATCTACGCTGCAGGCACTGCTTCAGCTGAAGATATTGATACCGCTATGAAACTCGGCGCAAACCACCCGATGGGACCTCTGGCTCTCGGCGATTTGGTTGGTTTGGACATCGTTCTGGCTGTTATGGAAGTTCTCCAGGCTGAAACGGGTTCCGACAAATACGCTCCAGCACCACTTCTGAGAAAGATGGTTCGCGGCGGCGCACTCGGCATCAAGACTGGCCACGGCTTCTACGATTACACAAAATAATCGAGTTTAAAAATAATCCATTCGCAATATTATTGCGGATGGATTTTTTTTGTGCAGAATCTAGAAAAAATCAAAAAAATTTAACGGGACCCCTTGACCTTTGTATCGTGCTAGCGTTTAACATGAGGTTAACAACAAAAATAACACGTCGTACAAAGAAGTACTGATCCGCACAGTGTGGGTGCGGCAGTACCTCTTTTTATTTGTGAAGGAGGACAGATAAGGATGGACGAAAAGAAGAACCGTGAAGCGGATATCTTATATTTAGATGAGGATCAAATGATCGAAGCTGGTGTTCTGGATGCCGGACACTGTGTCGATGTGATGGAAGAAACCATGGGATTGCTGTCAGATGGTGACTGCCTGATGGGCGGCCCCAATCACGATGCTCACGGATTGATGTTGTTTTTCCCGAAAGAATCGCCGATTCCGGGATTTCCGCTTAACGATTCGGCGGACCGTCGATTCATCGCGATGCCCGCGTATTTAGGCGGACGTTTTCACAAAGCCGGGGTGAAATGGTACGGCTCCAACGGCCGCAACCGCAGCCGCGGGCTGCCCCGTTCCATCCTTATGTTTATGCTCAACGATGTCGAAACCGGGATGCCCCTCGCGTACATGTCAGCCAACCTGCTCAGCGCGATGCGCACCGGCGCCATGCCGGGACTCGCGGTCAGAAAGCTGGCCCGTCCGGATTCCAAGGTGCTGTCGATTCTCGGACCTGGGGTCATCGGCAAGGCCAACTTCCTGGCGGTCATGTCGCAGATGAAAAACATCGACACCGTCCTGATTAAGGGCAGCACGCCGCAGTCTAAAACCGCCCACGCTTTCGTCGATTTCGTGAAAGAACACGCGCCGCAGGTCAAGAACATTAAAGTCTGCGCGACGATGGAAGAAGCGATTCGCCCGGCGGACATTGTGGTCGAAGCCATCTCCTGCAAGGAAGGGGAATGGCCGGAATACAAGGCCGAATGGTTCAAGCCTGGTGTCACCTTCATCTGCACCAACGCCTTCAATATGAATTACCGCTCCATTGTCGACATGCGCAAGGTCGTCGACAACCTCGGGATGTTCGTCAACTACGCGGACGAAGACGAAGAAGGCTACGACGAAAACGGCGACCGCGAACACACCGGCTGCATGGGCGAAGATTTCGTCTACATGTCAAGAGACGGCCTCCTCGATTTGGACACCATCGATCAGCTCGGCGACATCGTCCGCGGCAAGAAGCCGGGACGGAAATCCGATGACGAAATGATTTTGGTATCCATCGAAGGGATCCCAATCGAAGATGTGGCCTGGGGAACGGAATGCTACGAAAACGCATTGAAGAAGGGCATCGGCACGAAGCTGAAGCTGTGGGATCAGCCGAAGGCCCTTTGAGACAGAGATAAAAGGAGATCAATATGAAACGCATCGCAAATCATCCGATTTTAGGTGAAACACCGGAACGCAAGCTCGTTCACTTCACCTTTGACGGCAAAGATATGACCGGTTACGAAGGCGAACCCATCGCGGCAGCCCTCAAGGCGGCCGGCGTCATGGTTCACCGCTACACCGCGAAACGCCACGAACCGCGCGGCATCTTCTGCGCCATTGGCCGCTGCACCGACTGCGTCATGGTGGTCAACGGCAAGCCCAATATCAGAACCTGCATCACGCCTCTCGAAGAAGGCACAGATGTCCGCACCCAATACGGGGTATCAGCAGAAAGGAACGTGTAAGATGAAAATAGAACGCTACGATATGATTGTCATCGGCGCCGGACCGGCAGGGCTTTCCGCAGCCATTGAAGCGGCAAAATGCGGCATCAAGCCCGTCGTCTTCGATGAAAATGCCAGACCAGGCGGCCAGCTGTTTAAACAGATTCATAAATTTTTCGGCTCCAAGGAACACAAGGCCAAAATGCGCGGCTTCAACATCGGCAAGCAATTGCTCGAAGAAGCGGAATCCGTCGGCGTCAAGGTCGTGCTCGGTGCGACAGTCACCGGCCTCTTTGACGGCAAGGAAGTAACGGTGCGCATCGGCGACGAAATCAAGCACGTCCAGGGCGACAGCATCTTGGTTGCCACCGGCGCCAGCGAAAACATGGTCAATTTCGACGGCTGGACCCTGCCGGGGGTCATCGGCGCGGGCGCAGCTCAGACGATGATGAACCTGCACCACGTCAAGCCGGGCGAACGGATTTTGATGCTCGGGACCGGCAACGTCGGCCTCGTCGTCAGCTATCAGCTGATGCAGGCGGGCTGTGAAGTCGTCGCGCTGGTCGACGCGGCACCGAGAGTCGGCGGGTACGGCGTCCACGCCTCGAAGGTTGCCCGCTGCGGCGTGCCATTCTACCTGTCCCACACGATTATGCGCGCGGAAGGCGACGATCACGTTACCGGCGTCGTCATTGGCGAAGTCGGACCGGATTGGAAAATCAAACCGGGCAGCGAAAAGCATTTCGACGTAGATACGATCTGCCTGGCTGTCGGCCTCTCACCGATGGCGCAGCTGCTCAGCATGGCCGGCTGTCAAATGGACGACACCAAGGGCGGCTACGTCCCGGTGATCGATGAAGACGGCATGACCTCGATCGACGGTGTCTTTTCCGCAGGGGACGTCACCGGTATCGAAGAAGCCAGCTCCGCGATGATCGAAGGGCGCATCGCCGGTCTCGCCGTGGCCAATTACCTCGGCTATCTCGACGACGACGAAAAGGCCAAACGCGTGAACGATCAGGAAAAAGCCCTCGACGCGCTGCGCCAGGGGATGTTCGCACCGCAGAACCGCGGCAAGAAAATCACCGAAACCGAAGAAGGCATCGCTGTTTCAGAAAACTTATTGGAAAAAGGATTTGTGGCTGACGACGAAATCGAACGCTATCCGGGCGTGACCCACAAGAAGGGCATCCACCCTGTGATCGAATGTACTCAGAACATCCCGTGCAATCCGTGCCAGGATGCCTGCAAATTCGGGTGCATCTCCATCGGCGACAACATCACCTCCCTTCCGGTTGTGACGGAAGGCAGTCAGTGCACCGGCTGCGGCATGTGCGTCGCGTCCTGCTCAGGGCAGGCCATCTTCCTCGTCGAAGAAGACGTGGAACCGGGCTACGGCGAAGTCACGATGCCTTACGAATTTTTGCCATTGCCTGAAAAGGGCGACAAGGGCGTGGCCCTCGGCCGCGACGGCAAGGCAGTCTGCGATGCGGAGGTCACGAAGATCCGCAGCGCCAAAGCCTTTGACCACACCAACCTTTTGACGATCAAAGTACCGAACGATAAATTGATGCAGGCCCGTTTTTTCAAAAGCCGGGATTAAAGGAGAACTGAGATGACAGATATTCAAGAAGTATTGAAGAAAATCGGCCCCTACGTACCGGCTGACGACGACCACCTGCTGGTCTGCCGGTGTGAAGAAGTCACCAAGGGTGAAATCAGAAAGGCCGTTCACGAAGGCATGTTTACGATTGAAGAGCTGCGCCGGTACCTGCGCTGCGGCATGGGACTCTGCCAAGGGCAGACCTGCGGGAAGCTCGTCAAGGGGATCGTCGCCAGAGAATTGGGCGTCGCCCCAACGGAAGTAACGCCGGCGACCAGCCGTGCGCCGATGCGCCCGACTGAAATGGAAATTGCCGGAAGAGACGGAGGTGAACAAGCATGAATCAAACAGCAGATGTCATCATCATCGGCGGCGGCATCAATGGCTGCGCCGCAGCGTACTATTTAGCGAAAAAGGGCGTCAAGGACGTGATCGTGCTTGAAGCCTCGGACAGCATCGGACACGGTGGTTCCAGCCGAAACGGCGGCGGCGTCCGCCAGAGCGGCCGGGACGTCAGAGAACTGCCCTACGTCATGTACGGGATTCAAAATTTGTGGCCGGAGCTTTCCGATGAACTGGGCGTCGACGTGGAATACACCCAAAAAGGGAACCTGCGCCTGGGCAAAACGGAAAAACACCTTGAAAAGCTCCAGACTTTGGCGAGCAACGCGCAGAAGGTCGGCCTCGACGTGCGGATGATCGACGGCGACGAAGTGCGGGAAATCAACCCGTACCTGTCCGACGATATCATCGGCGCCAGCTGGTGCCCGACCGACGGCCATGCCAACCCGCTGATGGCCACATTGGGCTATTACAAAAAATCCCTGTCGATGGGGGTCCGGTATTACACCGGCGCGGAAGTGCAGTCCTTGAAAAAGGTCAAGGGCCGCCTGCGCCAGGTCATCCTCAAAGACGGCACCGTCTTTGAAGGCGATACCGTCATCGTGGCGGCGGGCTACGAAAGCCGCTACATCGTGCAGACCGTCGGTATCGACGTGCCGATGACCCGCTATTTCGATCAGGCGCTGGTCACGGAAATGCAGCCGGAAATGTTCCCACAGATGCTCGGGACGGCCGACGCCAATTTCTACGGCCATCAGACCAAGCACGGCTCCTTCGTTTTCGGGTCGGACTGCGGCTTGGAAGACGGCATCGATATGCCGCTGAACGAGCTCAAAACCATTTCGATGACGCTGCCGTCCAGCTGCCGGGCCATCGAAGGCTATATCCCGGCGCTGAAGGACGCGAAAATCGTCCGCTCTTGGGGCGGCTGGCTCGACATGTGCATCGACGGTGTGCCGGTTATTTCGCCGGTCGACGTGGTGCCTGGATTGATTCTGGCCTGCGGCTTCACCGGTCACGGCTTCGGCTCCGCGCCGGCGGTCGGCCTGATTCTGGCACAGATGGCCATGGGCGAAGAAACTGCGGTCGATATGAGCGCCCTGCGCTACGACCGTTTCAACCCGTATCAGTAATGACGCAACTAAAATTAAATATTAATGAACCGGGAGCTGCAGCTCCGTAATGAATTCATTGTGATTGTCGGTTTCGTACTCGTCGAGGTGACACATCTCGATCGGGTCGCCGGCAATTTTTAAATGGTGGATTTTGGCGTAGTCGAAGAGTTTCGGCATCAGCTTTTTTGTTTTGGACAGGTGGCCCTGGTAGACCAGAGACAGGTATTTCCCCGCCGGTAGCACGTAATTCGTCTGATAGAACTGGTTGGTCGAGTAGAAGAAAATATTTTCGGTGCGGTAGTATTGGGATTCCGGGTTGCTGCCGGCCAGATCCAGCGTGTAGCAGTCACAGGCGCCGATGGTGTCGATGCGGTTGCTGTGGGTGTGAATGTAGCGGGTGACGAAATAATCGACGTAGTCGTCGGGCAGATTGGTCTGGCTGATCATTAGACACGCCCGATCCTCGAGATTCAGACAGCGCACCATTTCATCGGCCGTGAGAGACAGACTGTCGTCAATAGAGGTGATGCGGGTTTCGATGCTGTGCTTTTTCTCGAAGAGGGCGACGATTTCCGAATTGACGACGGCCAACTCCTCCTTCAGCATTTCCTGGGTTTTGGCGATGCTGCGGTTTTGTTGAAAATCCCGGATCTGATCGGTGGAGAAGTCGAGGCTGAGCAGCTCTCGAATCGTCAGAATCTTTCGGACGTCGTCCAGCGTGTAATACCGGTAATTGTTCTCCGCATTGCGCCTGGGGCTCAGGATGCCGACCTTTTCGTAGTAGCGGATGGCGTCGGTGCTGACGCCGAACAATTTGGACAATTCGCCGATGCGAAAGGTTTTTTTATTTTTCATGGGTTCCCCTTGCAATGTAAAAAAAGATTTGACCTTAGTATAACACCAAGCTTTATAATAAAAGTACAAATTAATAAAGTTTTATTGATCCGAATGACTAAGCAAAGACGCAACTGGATTCAGGTGCATCTTTGCTTTTTTTTATTGGAGCGCAATCCGGGGAAGGAGGATATGCATGAACGCATTTGAATTTTTTACACCGACACACATTATTTTTGGACGGGGCAGTCTGAATCAGATTGCTGACGAAGCAGAGAAGCTTGGAGACAAGGGCCTGGTGGTCACGGACAAAGGGCTGATGGCGACTGGTCTCGTCGATCCAATTATCAATGCGTTAAAGGCGAAGCAGCTCAATTTTGAGGTCTGGACCGATATCGTCCCGAACCCGAGAGACGTCGACATCGAACGGGGCGCCGAATACGCGAAAGCCCACGCCATTGACTACCTGATCGCCATTGGCGGCGGTTCGTCGATGGATACAGCCAAGGCCATCGGCGCCCTGATGACCAACGGCGGCGTCTGCGCCGACTGGACCGACGGCAACCTCGAACATCCGATCGCACCGCTGATCTGTGTGCCGACCACCTGCGGCACCGGCAGCGAAGTGACCCACGAATCGATTATCAACAATACCACAACTTTGGAAAAGGACTGCATCTGGGGGCCGGAAAATTCAGTCACGACGGCGATCATCGATTCGACGGTCATCGATCATCTGCCGGGAGCGATTCTCGGGTCCACCGGGATGGACGCCCTGACCCACGCCGTAGAGGCCTATGTCTGCAAGGCGGCCAACCCCTTGACCGACGGCATCGCTTTGTCGGCGATCCGCCTGATTTCGAACAACATCGTTAAAGCCGCCGAAACCCATGACTCAGGAGCCCTCGATGCGATGATGGCGGCGAGCACGATGGCGGGCATGGCCTTCGGCAATTCGGACGTGGCCTCGGTTCACTCGATTTCGGAAGCCCTCGGCGGCTTTTACGACATTCCCCACGGCGTGGCCAACGCGATGTTCCTCGCGCCGGTGTCCCGCTACAGCGTGAAGGGCGCGGTTGACCGTTACGCCGACGTGGCCCGCGCCATGGGCGCAGGGGACAGCCGGGACAGCGCAGAGGACCTTGCCATCGCCGGCATCGACAAAATGGCAGCTCTCGCTGAAAAATTGCACATTCCCAAATTCGCCGACATCGAACAGGTCGACCCGAAGGATTTCCAGAGACTCGCCAAGACGGCGGCTCACGCCGACGAAACGGCGGACAATCCGGTGATGATGAACGAAACGGATTTTGTAAACGTGATGACGGCCGTCTACGAGGGCCGCTTGTAAAAGCGTTTGTTTGATTAGAAAGGATAAAATTATGGAGACTGCCAATATCTTCAAGCGCATCGGGTATTACATGAACCCGAAACACATCGATAAAAAGATGGTCAAGCTCTGGACGTTCTGGATCATCCTCAACGTCGTGCTGTGGCTGATCCCGCAGTCGGTGACCAAGGGATCGATTCTGATTTTCGTGCCGCTGGCCGGGCTGTTCGTTTACGCGCTGACGACGAAGGACGTCATGAGCTCTCTGCTGATGGGGACGCTGTCGATGTACATTCTGTGGTACAAAGGCGGATTTTTAAACGGCTTTATGAAAGACACGCTGACCAGTCTCGCCGATCAGGAAAACATCGAAATGTACATGTCGTTCTTCCTCTGCGGCGGCATCATCATTGCGATGAAGCGCAGCGGCGCGACCAACGCCTTTACGAAGTTTATTACCGGCCATTTCGGCAAGAACGAAAAGGCGATTCTCGCAACTTCCGGGATTTACGCTGGGGCCACCTCGATTGACGACTACGTCTCGGCGCTGACCGCCGGTGCGGCCTTCTCGCCGCTCATCGACGCGATTCAAAAGCCGCGGCTTGCGCTGGCCTACGTCATCCGAACGTTGAGCATTAACGTGTCCGAGCTGCTGCCCGTCGGGGCGTGGGGGTATTTCGTCGTCTACCAGATTGCGGCGGCGAAAAACGTGCCCAACCGCGCGGCTGCGACGCATATTTTCATTCAGACCATTCCGTACATGTTCTACGCGATCGTCGCCTGCGTCATCGCCATGCTCTTCGCAGTGGGCATCGTGCCGAAAATCGGCAAAATGAAGGAAGCCTACCGCATGCTCGAAGAAGACGGCGTCCAAATGGGCGCGCTGACCGACGGCTCCGAAGCGGAAGAAGAAGACTACGATCCGGACAATCCGCGGACCAAGCACTGCTCAGTCCTCAATTTGGTCCTGCCGATCGTCTGCATCGTCGTCGCGCTGATCGCCAGCGGCCTCGACTGCTTTGTCGCGTTCATGGTCGCGACGGTGTTCACCGGTATTCTCTACGTCTGCCAGGGCCTGTTCACGATTCAGGAATACGTCCAATGCATCGTCGACGGCTTCATCGATATGTGCGACATGGTCATTATCCTGATGATCGGCTACATCATGCAGAACGTCATGTACAGCATGGGGATGGAAGCCTTCGTGCATTCCGTGCTCGGCGGCATTCCGGTCGTCAATCTGATTCCGTTTATCCTGTTCGTGTTCTTCTCACTGACGGAATACCTCTACAGCCTGAACTACACGCTGTATCAAATTGCCATCCCGGTGTTGATGGTCGTGCTCACGAAAATCGGCGCCAACGTGCCGCTGTGCCTGGGCGCTTTGATCTCCGCCGGTCTTTTCGGCGCCAACGCCTGTGTCGTCTCTGACCTCGGCGTCATTTCCGCGAGAGCCTGCCGCGTCAAGATTTACGAACAGTACGAAACGTCACTGCCCTATTTCCTTATCGCCGATGCGATTTCGGCCGTGCTCTACTTGATCGCAGGATTTGTCCTATGATTTTAAAAAGAAATTTAGCCAGAGCCGCTGCGATTTTGACAGCAGCGGCTTTAGCTTTGATGTGTCTGTCCGGCTGCGGACAGTCGAAAAAATCAAACAAGGAACTCAATATCATTGTCTGGGACGGGACCTGGTCCGAAGAAATGTTCCAGGATTTTGAAAAGGAAACGGGCATCACGGTGAACATCAGCTACGTCGACAACACCGATACGCTGATGTCCAAGCTGATCCAAGGCAACGCCGATTACGATTTGATCGATTTGGAAGGGGCTTACGTCAAGCCCTTCGTTCAGCACGACCTGTTGGCGAAGATCGATCAGAGCAAGATCACGAACACCAAGTACATTGTGGACGATTATAAGAAAACTGGCCCGATTGGGGACAAGAATCTCGAATATACCGTGCCAGATATGGCGCCGAGCTACACCTCTGTGATTGTCAATAAGAAAACCTGTCCGATTAAAATCACTCGGTTCAGCGATTTAGCCAATCCGAAGTTAAAAGATCAGCTGGCTATGGTTAACGCGACCAACTCCCTTTACGGGGCGGCCCTTCAGGATCTGGGGTATTCCGCGGCTTCGACAGACGAGTCTCAGATTGCCGAGGCGAATGCGCTGCTCAGAAAGATCAAGAAAAACGTCAAGGCCTTTGTCGGCGAGAGCGCCGTGTCACAGCTCGAAAGCGGCGAGTGTTCGGTGGCCTTCTGCTGGGACTATCCGACCCTTTGCGGGGACAGCGACACCAACTGGGATAAGTTCGAGGAAATTCCGCTGAAGGGCGGCAACGAATACTGCATGCAGTACTGGGCGGTTCCGAAGGCTTCGACCCATAAGAAAGAAGCGCAGCAGCTGATCAATTTTATTCTCAGACCGAAGGAATTGGCCAAATGCTACAAGGAATACTATGCGGTGCCCCTTGAAAAGAAGTCGGCCATCGCGAAGAATCTGCCAAAAAATTATTACAAGAATCCGTCGATCAAGAGCTCCCAGCGGCTGCTTCACAATTCGTGGAACGTTTCCGTCGACGAAAAACAAATCGCGTTGATGGACAGCTATTACACGAAGCTGATGGGCGAAAAGTAGTCCAGAAAAATTAAAAAAGGAATGAAACCATGAAAAAAATTGATGTAATCACACGGCCTGAAAAACTCGTTGCTTTGAAGAAAATCTTCATGACCCACAACTGCCAGGGCATGACGGTCAGCTCAGTGATGGGCTGCGGCAGACAGCGGGGCTATCTGCCGGAAATGAATTTTGTCGGGGACGATATTAATCTTTTGCCGAAAATCGAAGTGTTTGTCGTCACCGAAGACGAGCTGGTTGAAGAAATTCTCGCAGACATTCAGACGGCCATCGGTACCGGCACCAACGGGGACGGCAAGGTTTTTGTGACCGATGTGGTCGATGCGATGCGGATCAGAACCAACGAACGCGGGGAGGACGCCATCAAGTAATGGAGGCCAGACGATGAATGAAAAACAGCCAATCGTGCAATTGGTCGACGTTCAAAAATTCTACGGCGACAATCACGTTGTGAAAAACTGCAACCTGGATATCATGCCGGGAGAATTTCTCACCCTGCTTGGGCCGTCGGGCTGCGGCAAAACCACGACGCTGCGCATGATTTCGGGGTTTGAAAAGCCGACCTACGGGGAAGTGCGCCTGGGCGGACAGAACGTCGACCAGATCCCGCCGTTTAAACGCAACGTCAATACCGTGTTTCAGAATTACGCGCTGTTCCCGAATATGAATGTGGCCGACAACGTGGCCTACGGCTTAAAGGTGCGGAAACGCCCGAAAAGTGAAATCAAAAAGCGGGTGACGGAAATGCTCAAGCTGGTTCAGCTGGAGGGCTTCGAAAAGCGGAAAATCGCGCAGATGTCCGGCGGTCAGAAACAGCGCGTGGCCATCGCTCGGGCCTTAATCAATGAGCCGAAGGTCCTGCTCCTCGACGAGCCGCTGGGCGCTTTGGACCGCAAGCTGCGCAAGCAGATGCAGATCGAGCTCAAGCAGCTCCAGAAAAAACTGGGCATCACCTTCGTCTTCGTGACTCACGATCAGGAAGAAGCCCTGACGATGAGCGACCGCATCGCCGTCATCAACGAGGGAGAAATTCAGCAGCTGGACACGCCGCAGAAAATATACGATGAACCGGCCACCCGCTTCGTCGCGGATTTCATCGGCGAGTCCAATATCATCGACGCGGTCGCGATGGGAGAGGACGGCGATTTCCTCAAAGTTGGCACCGAAAACGGGCAGGCCATCAGTTTGATGGCGGATTCGAATATCCAGACTGGCGACGCGGTTTCGGTCGCAGTGCGTCCGCAGAATATGCAGTTTTCGCTGGAACCAGTCGATCATTTTTCAATCAAAGGGGTGGTCAGCGACCATATTTTTATGGGCCATATGATCAAAATGATCGTGAAGCTCAACGACGGCTCCACGGTTCGCATTAACCGATTTGGAGAAGATGAACTGGCGCCGGTCGGACAGGTCATTAATTTGTACTGGGAACCGGGAAAATCCCGGACTTTCCGCAACAAATCCTGGTTTAAAACCAATTCGGTTGTGGATTTACAGGAGGCAGTCGATGAAGCCAACGCCACACACTTCTGAGAAAAAATCGCTGAAGGACCGCCTGTCGGCGATCGTACTCTGTGGACCGATGACGGCGTGGTCCCTTTTGTTTATCGTGGTGCCCATTGTGATCCTCGCCGTTATGAGCTTTATGACCAAGGGCGCCCTCGGCGTGATTGTGCCGAAGTTTACGCTTGCCAACTACAAAGCCCTCGGCGATAAGGTTTATCTCAACGTGATTGTGCAGTCGCTGATTATCGCGGGCTGGACCACCGGGCTGACTATATTGCTGGGCTACCCCTTTGCGACGGCCATGGCGCGGATGCGTGCCCGGACATCGGGGGTTATGATGGTCCTTTTGATGATTCCGATGTGGGTCAGCGGATTGGTCATCATTTACAGCTTCGTCATCCTCCTCAATCATTCGGGAATCATCAACACGATGCTCATGCACCTCGGCCTCATCCACACGCCAAAATCGATGCTGTACACCAATTTCTCAGTCATCTGCGGGATGCTGTACATGTTTCTGCCCTTCGCGGTGCTGCCGATGTACTCGTCGATTGAAAAGCTGGATTACAATCTCGTCGAGGCGTCCCAGGATCTGGGTGCGAGCCCGGTGCGCACCTTTTTCAAGGTGACGCTGCCGCTGACCTCGCCGGGGATTTTTGCCGCGGTGATTCTGACTTTTATCCCCTGTGTCGGGTACTACATGGTCACCGACATGCTCGGCGGCGGCACAAGCATGCTGATCGGGAACCTCATCAACAGGCAATTCACCATTGCGCGCAACTGGCCTTTCGGGGCAGCGCTGTCGATGGTCCTCGCGGTCGTGATCTTCGCCATGGTCGCCATCTACACCAAACTCGGCGGCGACCTTGACGATTTCGGATGAGCGGATTAAGGAAGGAGAAAAATGTGAAGAAACGGGAAAGCCGGCGGGCCAGCGACGTGTTCTTGAAAATTGTCGTCGCAGTCGTGATGATTTTCGTATACGCGCCAGTCGCGGTGATGGTGGTGTATTCTTTCAACAACAGCCGGGCAAACATGATTTGGCTGGGCTTTACGACGCAGTATTACAAGCAGCTGTTCCAAGATCAATACCTCTGGTCGATTTTCGGCACGACCTTGATCATCGCGGCGATTGCCACCGCCATCGGCACGGTTGTCGGCACCCTCGGTGCCGTTGGATTCAGAAAACACCAGTTTTTTGGCAAGGAGCTGATTCACTACTCGATGTATTTCCCGATCGTCATTCCGGAAATCGTCTTGGGGGTTGCGCTCTTGTTATTCTTCGACCGGATGGGCATCGCCCTCGGCATGCCGACGATCATCATCGGGAACGCGACCTTGATTCTGCCCTACGTCTACATTACGGTCAACGCCAGACTGGTGGGGATGGACCCGTCCATCGAGGAGGCATCCTACGATTTGGGAGCCGACCGCGGCTATACCTTTTTCCACGTGATTCTGCCGGCCATTATGCCCGGGGTGCTTTCCGGCGCGTTCATGTCATTCTCGTTGGTGCTCGACGAGCTTATCGTGACCAGTTTTCTGGCCAGCGCTCGGATTACGACACTGCCGATTAAGGTCTACTCGATGGTCAAAAAGGGCGTGACGCCGGAAATTAACGCCCTCTCGACGATCATTCTTTTCGTCTGTCTGGGCTGCGTGGCGGCTTGGCTGATCGTCGGCGGCATCAAAGAGAAAAGGGAACGCGAGGCGAGAGAAAAGGCACTGAACGTCGATTAAAGTTAAAAAGTTTTTAGTTTGATAGACAGCGAAACGGGAAGGAATCCGCTTCGCTGTTTTTTTATTGTTTAGCTTTAGCGAAGGATTCGACGAGAGAAACGAGGAGAATCAAAGAACCACCGGCTAGGCCGGTGAGTTTACTAAAGCTTCAGCTTCAAGCAAAAAACCTCCTATGCTAAAATGATGCCGGTTCGCCAACCGCAACATTTCATAAAGGAGGTTAAATCATTATGAAAAATGATAAAGATAGTTTAGCACATACAAAATGGAATTGTAAGTATCATATAGTGTTTGCACCGAAATATAGACGAAGAGTAATCTATGGAAAAATAAAAAGAGATATAGGAAAGATTCTCAGGCTGTTATGCCAAAGAAAAGGAATAGAAATAATAGAAGCAGAATGTTGTCCAGATCACATCCATATGTTAGTTCACATACCACCAAAATATTCAGTATCGCAGATAGTCGGATATTTAAAAGGGAAAAGTGCGTTGATGATCTTTGATAAATATGCGAATCTGAAATATAAATATGGAAATAGGCATTTCTGGTGTCGCGGATACTATGTGGATACAGTTGGAAAGAATACAAAGAAAATAGCAGAGTATATACGGACACAATTGGAAGAGGATATAGCAGAGGATCAAATAAATATAAAAGAATATATAGATCCATTTAGTGGGAAGAAAATAAAGTAACCCTTTAGGGTTAGTCGGAAAAGAGTTACAGAAGAAAGAAGTGGAGCGGAAAGCGAACTATTTCGAACATCTTAAGATGTTGGTCGGTAACAGGCCCTTATAGGGCTAACACAAACCACCGGCTGAGCCGGTGGTTATGATTATCAAAAATATCGAAAAATCGAACAAATGGCTGCTAATGTTCGGAAACGCACAAATGCGTCAAATTGATTCTGTTCAAAAAGGGATCAATCCGCTATTTTAGTAAAATCACAAGAAGAAGGAGCGGAAGTTTGCACTACCTCAAACAAGTTCAAGCCCTCGACAGTCTGCTTTGGGGCTTGCCTTTTATGATTTTTATTATCGCCATTGGCGGGTATTTCTTCGTTCGAAGCAAAGGCTTCACGATCGCCCATCTGCCTTATATTTTGAAAAACACCCTGGGCCGTTCGATTCGGAAAAAAGGGCAGGATGAAGGCAGTGGCCGGCACATTTCGTCCTTTGAGGCGGCCTGCATCGCCATCGGCGGGACGGTCGGCAACGGCAACATTGCCGGCGTGGCCACCGCGATTGCAACCGGCGGTCCGGGCGCGGTGTTTTGGATCTGGGTCTGGGCTTTTTTCGGCATGATCGTCAAATGCGTCGAAACCTCCCTCAGCTGCTATTATCGGAGTCGAAACGATAAAGGCGAATTTTACGGCGGCACGACGTATTTCCTCGAAAAAGGGCTGGTGAAAAAGCGGGGACATCGTTCCGGCTGGATTCTGGCCTTTTTATTCGGAATCGGCTTTATCCTGCAGTTTTTAGGCGGCTCTCAAGCCTATTCCATCGCCGAATCCTTGAACACCTGCTTCGGGATGAACATGATCGTCTTCACGTTAATCTATTCGGCGCTGCTCTTTTATATCATTTATAGAGGGGTGCCGCGCATCGCGAAATTTGCTTCCCGGGCGGTTCCCTTTATGTGCGTCGCCTATCTGCTGGGCGGCGTCGGCATCATCGCGCTGAACATCGGCCGAGTGCCTGCGGTTTTTGCGTTGATTTTCAAGTCGGCTTTTACACCGACTGCCGCGAGCGGCGGATTTGTCGGCGCGTCGGTCGCGATTACCGTCCGGACGGGCCTGGCGCGCTCCATCAATTCCAACGAAGCGGGGCAGGGGTCCTCGCCGCTGATCCACGGCTCGGCCGATACGCCTCATCCGGTCGCGCAGGGGATCTGGGGGTCGGCAGAGGTTTTCGTCGACACGATGATCATCTGTACCGTGACCGCCCTTTCGGTGCTCTGCTCAGGGGTCTGGAATTCGGGAGCGATGGGCGCGAGTCTGGCGATTGCCGCATTTAGACAGAGCTACGGCCAAATCGGTGTCGTCTTTATCGGCGTCATGATGTTTTTCTTCGGGCTGACCACGACTTCTGGCTGGTTTTCGTACTATCTGTCGATTATTCAGCACTTTATGCGGCGCTGGCCTAAGGCGCGGGATCGGGTCATCAGTGTCTTCCGCTTTTTGTTCCCGCTGCCCAATATTGTGATCGTCTCGTCGATTGTGCTGACGGGCAACGGCCCCGATCTGTTCTGGGCTATTGTGGACATCACGCTGGCGATTCCAGTTTTCGCCAATCTGCTTTCGATCTTCTTGCTGCGCCGCGATTTTTGGACGCTTTTGAAGGATTTCAAGGCCCGGTATATGGGGATCGGCCAGATCGAAGCGGGCTTCGCGCCCTTTTACGACACGCCGCCGATGCCGGGAGATCAGGCCTATCCGGAGTATCACAGCCATCTTAAAATCAAAAAGCCGGCTGAAAAAAAACACCGCGAAGCCGTGCCCCTTTATCGTCAGAGAGAAATCTTCAATAAGGCTTGAATTTTCCAGATTGTTCTGATAACCTTAATACTGTCTTAATGGTTTTATATTTATGTACAACAGAGCAATCTGTGGAAAGGAATCATCAATGAAAGAAAAACTGGCAAAATGGTTTCATTTCGACGAGTACGGCACGAACTTGAGGACTGAAGTCACGGCAGGGTTCACGACGTTTATGGGTATGGCTTATATCCTCGCGGTGAACCCGTCACTGTTGGCCGCAACAGGGATGGACAAGGGCGCGGTTTTCACGGCGACGGCTATTTCCTCTGCGGTCGCGACGCTGATCATGGCGCTGTTGACCAATTACCCCTTCGCCCTGGCACCGGGCATGGGGCTCAACGCGTATTTCGCCTACACGGTCTGCATCAAAATGGGCTATAGCTGGCAGGTCGCCCTGGCCGCGGTCTTCGTCGAAGGGATCATCTTCATCGTGCTGAGCTTGACCAACGTCCGCGAAGCGATATTCAATTCGATCCCCAAGAGTCTGAGACTTTCGATTTCTGCTGGGATCGGGCTTTTTGTCGCATTGGTCGGGTTGAAGGGCGCCAACATCGTTGTCAACGATGACTCGACGCTGGTCACCATGTTCAAGTGGAGCACCGCGACGAACGCGACCCTCGGTCTGACGGTTGCGCTGGCGCTGATTGGAACGATCTTCACGGGCATTTTGCTGATCAAAGGGGTGCGCGGCAGCGTACTGCTCGGCATTCTTGGAACTTGGATCGCCGGTATTATCTGTGAGCTGCTGGGGTTCTACGTACCGGCACCGAAGCTCGGGCTGTACTCACTGATCCCGGATTTCTCACACGGCATCAGCGTCGCATCGATGGCGCCGACGTTTATGAAAATGCAGCTGCCGAAGACCTTCTCCTTTGACTTCCTCACCGTCATCTTCGCTTTCCTGTTCGTCGATTTGTTCGACACGCTGGGAACGCTGACCGGCTGTGCGGTCAAGGCTGGCTATATCGACGAAAACGGAAAATTGCCGCGCATCCAGGGAGCGCTTCTCGCTGACGCCATCGGCACCACGATCGGGGCCTGCTTCGGGACTTCGACGGTGACGACTTTCGTCGAAAGCTCCCTCGGAATTTCCGAAGGCGGCCGCTCTGGTCTGCCGGGCATCATTGTCGCCCTATTATTTTTAGTCGCGTTGTTCTTCTCGCCGATCTTCCTGGCGATTCCGTCCTTCGCGACGGCGCCGGCTTTGATCATCGTCGGTTTCTTGATGATCCAGAACGTCGTCCAGATTGACTTCTTCGATCCGACCGAAGGCATCCCGGCATTCCTCTGCCTGGCCTTCATGCCGCTGACCTACAGCATCTCCGAAGGGATCGGCATCGGTTTTATTTCCTACACTGTGATCAACCTCTTGGTTGGCAAGAGAGATAAGGTTTCGATTACGATGATCATCGTTTCGATTCTCTTTATCCTTAAATACATTTTTATCTAAATGTGTACAAAAGGGCCGGTTGGTTAGCCGGCTCTTTTTTGTGCAATAGCAGTGAAAATTTGTAATTGTATACAAAAATAAAACAATACAAAAGCCCTTGACAAGGGGAACCATTGTCATTAGAATGATAAGTGTTTTCAATCAGTGTATTGAGTGCGAAACAAAAATCGTATACAATATGCAAATTAGATTTAAAGGAGAATCATAAAATGGCTGAAGCAAGAATGTTTTATGAACAAGATTGTGATCTGTCACTGCTCAAAGGCAAAAAGATCGCAGTTATCGGTTACGGTTCACAGGGCCATGCCCATGCAAAGAACCTGAAAGATTCAGGCTGCGATGTCATCGTTGGTTTGTACGAAGGCAGCAAATCCTGGAAAAAAGCAGAAGATGAAGGCTTCGAAGTATTCACCTCTGCAGAAGCAGCAAAACAGGCTGATATCATCATGATCCTGATCAACGATGAAAAGCAAGCTGATCTTTACAAAGAAAGCATTGCACCGAACCTGGAAGCAGGGAACATGCTGATGTTTGCCCATGGCTTCAACATTCACTTTGGCACGATCGTTCCGCCGGAAGATGTCGACGTCACCATGATCGCACCGAAGGCTCCTGGCCATACTGTTAGAAGCGAATTTGTCGCTGGCAAAGGTACACCGTGCCTGGTCGCTGTTGAACAGGACGCAACCGGCAAAGCTCTGGATCTGGCACTGGCTTATGGTGCTGGCCTCGGCGCTGCAAGAGCTGGGATCCTCGAAACGACCTTCAAGACTGAAACAGAAACTGACCTCTTCGGCGAACAGGCTGTTCTCTGCGGCGGCGTTGTCGCTTTGATGCAGGCAGGTTTCGATACCCTCTGCGAAGCTGGCTACGACCCGAGAAATGCTTACTTCGAAGCCATTCACGAAATGAAACTGATCGTCGACTTGATCTATCAGTCAGGCTTCAAGGGCATGCGCTACTCCATTTCCAACACCGCTGAATACGGCGACTACATTTCTGGTCCGAAGATCGTCACCGAACAGACCAGACAGGCGATGCGCGACATCCTGAAAGACATCCAGGACGGCACCTTCGCGAAAGACTTCCTGCTTGAAATGAGCGCTGGCAACCAGGTTCACTTCCAGGCAATGCGTAAGAAAGCATTGAATCATCCTTCAGAAAAGGTTGGCGAAGAAATCCGCAAACTCTACAGCTGGAGCGACGACGACAAACTGATCAACAACTAATTGATCCTTTCAGTCGAAATCACCTCTGTCGATTTGAATTTTTCAATCGGCAGAGGTTTTTTATTGCGCGGATTTGCGGTGAGGCTGGTTATAAATTTTTTTTATAATGACACATTAAGAAATACTAGAACCGCTAGAATTGACAGAAACCGCAGAAAAGCTTACAATCAATACATATTAAAAATAGTAATTAAATAAGTAATAAATGATTTTGATCAGAAAAGGAGTGGCCGGTATGAAAAATGAACAAACAACCCCATCGTTGACGGCGTATGTGCACCCGAGAAACCAGACAGATATGATGGGCGCGTCCATGATGCCGGTTTACCAAACCTCCGCGTTTTCCCATTCGACGGCGGCAGAGCTGGAACAGATCTTCAAAAATCAAAAGCCCGGCTACGCCTACAGCCGCGTGGGCAACCCAACAGTCAACGCCTTTGAAAACCAAATAGCCAGACTGGAAGGCGGTTTGTCGGCCACAGCCTGCGCGTCTGGCTCTGCAGCCATCGCCTGCTGTTTTTTGACCTTGCTGAAAAGCGGCGACAGCATTGTCGCGCCGGCCGGGCTTTACGGCGGCACACTGAACTGGCTGAAAGAGCTGGAAGCCTTTGGAATTACGACGCGGCTCGTCGAGGATTTTTCGGCGGAGAACGTCGCGGCGGCGATCGACGCCACCACGCGATTCGTCTTTACGGAAATCATCTCCAATCCGAAGCTCGAGGTCGTAGACGTCGCGGCGCTGGCGGAAACGGCCCACGAGGCAGACATTCCGCTGATCGTCGACGCGACGGCGGTGACACCTTCGCTGATGCGGCCCATCGCCTTCGGGGCGGACATCGTGATCCATTCGTCGTCGAAATACATCAACGGCAACGGCACCGCCATTTCCGGCGTCATTGTCGACGGCGGCCGGTTCCCCTGGAGAAAATCGGGGAAATTCGACGAGGTGCTGCCCTGTAAAAGGTTCGGCCCCGCGGCTTTCACCGCGAAGCTGAGAAACAGCACCTGGCAGAATATCGGTGCTTGTCTCGCCCCGGTGCACGCTTGGCTGAATTTAAGCGGCCTTGAAACGCTGCCTCTCAGGATGAAGCAGATCTGCAGCAATGCTAAGGCGCTGGCGGCTTTTCTCGAAACCAGCGAAGCGGTGCAGGCAGTCAATTATCCGGGACTTGCGTCAAGCCCGTGGCACAGCCGAACCGCCCAATTTGCAGGCGGTCAGGCGGGAGGCATCCTGACGATCCGCGTTGGCTCTAAAGCGCGGGCCTTCGATTTGATCGATCACCTGAAACTGGCCCTCAATCTGCCGAATATCGGCGATACGAAGACCTTGGTCCTGCATCCGGCCTCGACGATTTTCATCCACTCTGACACAGCCACCCAAGAGGCGGCGGGCGTTTTCGAGGATACGGTCCGCGTGTCCGTCGGCTTAGAAGAGGCTGACGACATCATCGAGGATTTTAAACAGGCACTGGACACGTTAAAATAACGTTTTGGAAAAGACGGATGAGACAAAAAGCACTATCATTGTGATAATGGTAATTTTGTATCATCAGCACACAAAGAAGGAGAATAAAATGGCAGTAGATTATGCGGCCTTGAAGGCCGGTGGATTTATGCGGCAGAAACAGAAAAGCACCTTTTCGCTGAGACTTCGCTGTGTCGGCGGAACGATTACGACGGAACAGCTGGTCGCGATCAAAAAGGTTGCGGATCAATACGGACACGGGTACGTGCATTTGACGGCCCGCCAGGGGATTGAAATCCCGTTTATCAAGCTTGAAGACATCGACGCGGTCAAGGCAGCTTTGGCTGAAGGCGGTGTCGAACCTGGGGTATGCGGCCCCCGCGTGCGCACGGTGACCGCCTGCCAGGGCGGGCGCTGCTGCCCCTCCGGCTGTATCGACGCGCTGGACATCGCCCAGAAGCTCGACGCCCGTTATTTCGGCAGAGAACTGCCGTGTAAATTCAAGTTCGGCGTTACGGGCTGTATTAACAACTGCCTGAAGATGGAAGAAAATGACTTCGGCGTCAAGGGCGCCTACGACGTCAGCTACGACGAAAACCAATGTATCGACTGCGGCGTCTGTGCGAAGGTCTGCCGAGAAGAGGCCATTACCTTTGAAGACGGCAAGTTGATTTTCGACGCGGACAAATGCAGCCACTGCGGCCGATGCGTCAAGTCCTGCCCGACCGGCGCCTGGGAAGGCAAGAGCGCGTTCCGCGTCTTTATCGGCGGGACTTTTGGCAACCACATCATCAGCGGCAAAGAGCTGACGCCGTTAATTAAGGACGAAGCGACGCTGATGCGGGTAGCGGACGCGACCATCGATTATTTTGACACCCATTCGAACAAGGGCGAACGCTTCGGCAGAACCCTCGAACGCCTCGGTACCGACGAACTCCAGCAGATTCTGGCAGACGCGGTCGCCGGCGCAGAAGCTTAAGCACAAGATTTGGAGGCAGACATGGCAGACATCGATATCAATCAGATTGAAAACCGCGCGGACATCACCGACGTAGTTTGTCCGGTGACTTTTGTAAAAGCTAAGGTGGCTCTCGAAGAGCTGGATCCCGGGGAACTCATCGCCATTCACATGAACGACGGCGAACCGGTTCAGAACGTGCCGAGAAGCATTAAAGAAGAAGGCCATCAGATATTAAAGCTCATCGACAATGAAGACGGCACCTACGATTTGATCGTGCGCCGCGGTGAAGACGACGCGTAAGACAAAAGGAGAAACAACATGAAAATCACAGTATCAGGCGAAGCAGCAACGGTTAAGGACGGCATCACAGTCGCCGAACTCATCGAAGAACGGGACGTCGAAAATCCCCAGTACGTCACCGTGACGGTCAACGACGATTTCATCAATTCCGGCGATTTCGCCGAAAAGACCCTCGCTGACGGGGACAACGTCGAATTTCTGTACTTTATGGGAGGCGGACGTTAATGGCATTTACAAACGATCAGCTTGAGCGCTATTCGCGCCACATTATTTTGAAGGAGATCGGTGTCAAGGGCCAGAAGCGGCTGATGAACGGCTCCGTGCTCATCGTCGGCGCCGGCGGTCTCGGCTCACCGGTTGCCGTGTACCTGGCGGCGGCAGGGGTCGGCAAAATTGGCATCGTCGACGCGGACAACGTCGATTTGTCTAATCTGCAGCGCCAGATCATCCACACCACAGCCGACGTCGGCAAGCCCAAGGTTGAATCCGCCGCGGAAACGATGCGGGCCATTAACCCGGACGTTGAAGTCAAAACCTATCACGAATATCTGTACTCCGGCAACGTGATGGACATCGTGAAGGATTACGATTTCGTCATCGACGGAACGGACAATTTCCCGGCGAAATTTTTGATCAACGACGCCTGCGTGCTGACGAAGACGGCCTTCTGCCACGCCGGGGTTATCCGTTTCCAGGGCCAGCTGATGACCTACGTGCCCGGGGAAGGGCCGTGTTACCGCTGTGTCTTCAAAGATCCGCCACCAAAGGGCGCAGTGCCAACCTGCCGCGAAGCCGGCGTCATCGGCGCAATGGTCGGCGTCATCGGCAGCCTTCAGGCGATGGAAGCGGTGAAGTACTTAACCGGGGCGGGCGAACTGCTCACAGGCTCTCTGCTCACCTACGACGCGTTGACGAATAAATTCAGAAAGGTTAAGCTGCCGCGGGATCCGGACTGTGCGGTGTGCTCCGATCATCCGACGATCACAAAGCCCATCGATTACGAACAGGCGGCCTGCGATTTCGACCCGAAGAATCCGCTGAATTAACGGCGTATAGAGGGAGATGACGATATGGCTGAACAATACACGATCAAGCTCACGAAAGCGCAGTTTGAAGCGATGACCGCTCACGCAAAGGCTTGTCTGCCCGAAGAAGCCTGCGGCCTTTTGGGCGGCACCATCGACGGCAAAGTGAAGACCGTCACGCACGTCTACAACGTCGAAAACATCGACCACACCAACGAGCATTTTTCGATGGCCCCAAAGGATCAGCTGGCGGCAGTCAAGCAGATGCGCGCGGCAGGGGAAGTGCCCCTCGGCAACTGGCATTCTCATCCGGAAACGCCGTCTCGTCCTTCAGACGAGGACAAGCGTCTGGCCTACGACTCCAAGGCCAGCTACCTGATTCTCTCATTGATGGACGCCGATCAGCCGGTGCTGCACAGCTTTCACGTCGAAGGCGACCAGGCCGATAGAGAGACGCTGATCGTCGAATAAAGACGTGTGTTCATATAAATAATAAAGCAATTAAGCTCTGATTACGATCAGGGCTTTTTTATTTTGCGATCTATTCACGCAAAAACATACAAAACAATAAAAAAGACCGGCAGCGTTCGCCGGTCTTTTGTACGTTGTCTATGACTTATAGGTTAAATAGGAGAATGGATAAAATAGACTGTTTTGTTGGGGTTAGTTAAATGACGTGTGCTTTAGACGTAGAACAGCAGATCTTCGTAGATCGGATACGGCCAGTATTCCTTGCCGACGATCGTTTCGAGTTCGTCTGCGGTGGCGCGCAGGGTGTTCATCGCGCCGATGACGTCTGCGCAGTAGCTGTTGGCCTGTTCCTGAGCGTCTTCGATGGCCGCAGCCTTTTCTGTGACGACGTCGAGCGCGTCGGTTTCAGCGAGGAGGTCTTTAGCCAGAGCGGCAATCTTTTCGACCATGACCGCTTCGACGGAATCTTTGGTTTCAATACCAACAGCGGCTTTCTGTGAAAGCACGGTGGTCAAATCCTTTTCGCAGTCCATGACAGCCGGCAGGATTTCGTGGCGGGCCATGGAGAGCATGGTTTTCGCTTCGATATTGATCGTCTTGGAGTATTCTTCCAAGTGGATTTCCTGACGGGCTTTCATTTCTTCGTCGGTGTAGATGTTGTTCTTGGACATGACTTCGACATTCTTCGGCATGCAGTATTCTGCAAAGGCTTCCGGTGTCGTTCTCAGGTTCGGGAGGCCGCGTTTTTCGGCTTCTTCGACCCATTCATCTGTGTAGTTGTTGCCGTTGAAGATGACGCGTTTGTGCGCTTCCAGACGGCCTTTCAGGAATTCGCGGCAGTCCGCTTCGAAGTTGTCGCTGCCTTCGAGGGCGTCAGCGTATTCACGCAGCACTTCTGCGACGATGGTGTTCAGCGCGATGTTCGGGCCGGCGATGGACTGGTTGGAGCCCAGCATACGGAATTCGAACTTGTTGCCGGTGAAAGCAAATGGAGAGGTACGGTTGCGGTCGGTCGCGTCTGTGGTGAAGGTCGGTGTCGCGTTGATACCGAGGTCCATCGTGCGTTCCTTCGCCTGTCCGCTGGATTTGCCAGTGAGGAGTTCGTTGAGCACATCGGCCAGCTGGTCGCCGACAAAGATGGAGATGATTGCTGGCGGCGCTTCGTTGGCACCTAAACGGTGGTCGTTGCCGGCAGAAGCGACAGTGGATCTCAGCAGTTCCGGATAACGGTCGACCGCTTCGATGACGGCAATGAGGAAGGTCAGGAACTGGAGGTTGTTGGCTGGATCGTCGCCCGGGTCGAGGAGGTTGACGCCGGTATCGGTGGCGATGGACCAGTTATCGTGTTTACCAGAACCGTTGATGCCTTCAAACGGTTTTTCATGGATGAGGCAGTGGAGATCGTATTTGGGGGCGATGCGTCTTAATGTTTCCATGATCAGGTGGTTGTTATCGGTTGCCTGGTTCGCGGATGAGAACACCGGCGCTAATTCGTGCTGGCACGGGGCGACTTCGTTGTGGCGGGTCTTGCTTGGCACACCCAGTGACCACAATTCTTTGTCGACGTCGCGCATGAAGTGGCGGACACGGCCGCGGATGCGTCCAAAGTAATGATCTTCCATTTCCTGCCCTTTAGGTGCCATCGCACCGAACAGGGTACGGCCAGTCAGGATCAAGTCCTTTCTCTTGGCATACATGTCTTTGTCGACCAGGAAATATTCCTGTTCTGCCCCGACAGAAGAGGTGACCTTGTGCACGTCATCGGCTGTGCCGAAGAGCTTCAGCACACGGATGGCTTCGGTGGACAGGACTTTCATGGATCTCAGCAGTGGGGTCTTTTTGTCCAGAATTTCTCCGGAATAGGAGATGAAGGATGTCGGGATGTAAAGGGTTGTGCCCTTGACGAAAGCGAATGAAGTCGGGTCCCATGCAGTGTAGCCGCGGGCTTCAAAGGTTGCGCGCAGACCGCCGGACGGGAAGGATGAGGCGTCAGGTTCGCCCTTGACGAGTTCCTTGCCGGAAAATTCCATGATGACGCTGCCTTCGCCGGTCGGGCTGATAAAAGCGTCGTGTTTTTCAGCGGTTGCACCGGTCATCGGCTGGAACCAGTGGGTGAAGTGGGTGGCACCCAGTTCCATAGCCCAGTCTTTCATCGCGTTGGCGACGACTTCGGCATCTTCACGGCCGAGGGGTTCGTCGTATTTAATCGTCCGCATGACGCTTTTGTAGATATGCTTCGGCAAGCGCTTGCGCATGACTGCGACGTTAAAAACCTTGGAACCGAACAGATCGACGACGCTGTCTTTCTGATCTTTCTTTTCTAACATTTCAGACATGATATCCTCCTTATTAAACAACTAAACAACCAGATACAAAAAAGGGGCATCGAAAATAGCATCGCTATTTTCAGACGCCCTTGTCTGTGTTTGTTATAAATTTTATATATACATGATACACGAATCCCTATTTTTTGTCAATGTGATTTTTAATAAAATTACAAAGGGAAACGAGTGGAAAAGCCGTCAAACAACGGAGACAGATCGGCAGACACGCAGCCCTGCGCGGGACGGGGGGTGTATAGCGGCTTGATATTGAGGTATATATTATAGAAGAGAACCGATAAAACGTGACAACCCACTGCCTTTCTTGTTAAATTTATAAAAACGCCTTGTATTTTAAAGTGGAATGTGATTTAATAGGGATACTATAATATTGTATACATGAGAGCAAGGGCGTTCTACACAGGTCATTTTCAATGGGTTTTCCCCATTGAGATGGCTTGTTCGTGGACGCCCTTTTTATGTGACGATTAAGAAGGAGAATAGGATGTTAAAGAAAGAAGGAGAAATACGAATCCCGTCGGGTTGTGCGATTTCCGGTATCATTGACCGGACAGGCCGCCAGAGCATCAACGGCCAGACGATCGTTGATTCCATTGCCGTTATGCACGATCGGTCCAATGGATTGGGCGGCGGATTTGCCGGCTACGGCATCTATCCGGATTACGCGGATTCCTACGCGTTTCACGTCTTTTACGACGATTTGAAGGCGCGTCAGGAAACAGAACGTTATCTCGACCGCTACTTCGACGTGGTCAACATGAGCCGAATCCCGGTCCGCCCGAACCGCAACGTCGTCGACGCACCGCTCATCTGGCGCTACTTTGTCAATCCGCTGTTCAACCGGATTCAGGAGGATGAAGGGGAAATCGACGAAAAGAAATTCATCGTCGAAACCGTCTTCTACGTCAACACGTACATTGACGGCGCGTACATCTTCTCTTCCGGGAAGAACATGGGCATTTTCAAGGGCGTCGGCTTCCCGGAAGACATCGGGGATTTCTACAAGCTGGAAGATTACGACGGCTACTGCTGGACGGCTCACGGCCGTTATCCGACGAACACCCCGGGCTGGTGGGGCGGCTGCCATCCCTTTGCGCTGCTCGATCACTCCATCGTTCACAACGGGGAAATTTCGTCCTACGACGCGAACCGCCGCTACATCGAAATGTTCGACTACAAATGCAACCTGCTCACCGATACGGAAGTCATCACCTACATCATCGACTACCTGAAGCGGAAGAAAGGATTTGATTACGAAGACATCGCGAAAATCATTGCCGCACCGTTCTGGGAAGAAATCGATCATATGAGCGAAAAAGAAGCGCGGAAAATGAAGCTGCTCAGAAACACTTACTCGAGTCTTTTGATTACCGGGCCGTTCTCGATCATCTGCGGATTCGATCACGGCCTGATGGCCCTCAATGACCGCCTGAAGCTGCGTTCAATGGTGGCTGGAGAAAAGGACGACATCGTTTATATCGCCAGTGAAGAAGCGGCAATCCGCCGCATCTGCCCGGATATCGACGGCATTTGGGCGCCGCGGGGCGGCGAACCGATCATTGTTCACGCGAGCAAGGAGGCAATGTAATGGGAATTCAATACTTATATCCGGAATTTGAAGTGCACCGCAATTTCGATCGGTGCATCAAATGCCGCGTCTGCGAACGACAGTGCTCAGAACAGGTGCACTTTTACGACGAAGAAGACGACATCATGCGGGCGGACGAATCCAAATGTGTCGACTGCCAGCGCTGCGTCACCATGTGTCCGACGCGTGCTCTCAAAATTGTAAAAACGGAAAACACTTTCCGCCCGAACGAAAATTGGCATCAGAATACCATCGAAGAAATTTACCGTCAGGCGACCACCGGCGGCGCCCTGCTGTCGAGTATGGGCAATCCGAAGGATTACCCGTCCTATTGGGACCGGATTCTTCTCAACGCCAGCCAGGTTACGAACCCGTCCATCGACCCGCTGCGCGAACCGATGGAAACGAAGGTTTTCCTCGGCAAGAAACCTCACGATCTCGAGTTCGATTCCCACGGCGAGCTGATTTCCAAGCTGCCGCCGCAAATCGAGCTGGAAGTGCCGGTCATGTTCTCGGCCATGTCCTTCGGAGCCATTTCCGAAAACGCGCACAAATCATTGGCCCGGGCAGCCACAGCCTGCGGCACCTGCTACAACACCGGTGAAGGCGGGCTCAACAAATCTTTGTACCCCTACGGACCGAACACGATCGTTCAGGTCGCGTCTGGCCGTTTCGGTGTCCACGAAGATTACCTGAAGGCCGGCTGCGCCATCGAAATTAAAATGGGCCAGGGGGCCAAGCCGGGGATCGGCGGCCACCTGCCGGGACGCAAAATTGGGCCGAAGGTTGCGGAAACCCGAATGATTCCGGAAGGCTCTGACGCGATTTCACCGGCACCGCACCACGATATTTATTCAATTGAAGACCTGCGTCAGCTGGTCTACTCGCTCAAGGAAGCGACGAATTACGAAAAACCAGTCATCGTCAAGATCGCCGCGGTCCACAACGTGGCGGCCATCGCCTCCGGGATCGCCCGCTCCGGCGCAGACATCATCGCGATTGACGGCTTCCGCGGCGGGACTGGCGCTGCGCCGACCCGCATCCGCGACAACGTCGGGATTCCAATCGAGCTGGCTCTGGCATCAGTCGACCAGCGGCTGCGCGACGAAAAAATCAGAAACGACATTTCGATTGTCGTCGGCGGGAGTATCCGCTCGTCCGCTGACGTGGTCAAGGCCATCGCCCTCGGCGCCGACGCCTGCTACATCGGGACAGCTGCGCTGATCGCGCTGGGCTGCCACCTGTGCAGACAGTGCTCAAGAGGTCTGTGCAACTGGGGCATCGCGACACAGAGAGAAGACCTCTGCCGCCGCTTGAACCCGGATATCGGGACCGAACACCTGATCAACCTGCTCACAGCCTGGAACAACGAAATTAAAGAAATGATGGGCGGCATGGGGATCAACTCCATCGAAGCCCTGAGAGGCAACCGCCTGATGCTCCGCGGCGTCGGCATGACGGAAAAAGAATTGGAAATCCTCGGCATCAAGCACGCTGGAGAATAAAAAAGGGGGAGCAACATTGAAACGAGTTTATGTCAATGAAGAATGGTGCCTCGGCTGCCATTTGTGTGAATTCAACTGCGGCTTCGCCAACTCCGGCGAATCGAGCATGATCAAAGCCTATCATCGGGAACAGAAACCGCTGTCCCGCATCCGCGTAGAAGACGGCGAGCTGAACGGCGAACCCATCCATTTCGCGGTGAACTGCCGTCACTGCGAAGAACCCTACTGCGTCAAGGGCTGCATTACCGGCGCCCTGTCTGTCGAAGACGGTGTCGTCAAAATCGATCAGGACCAGTGCATCGGCTGCCGGACCTGTATCGCGATGTGCCCCTACGGCTGTCTGGTGCTGTCTCACAACCACACGATGCTGAAATGCGAATTGTGTCTGGAAAATAGCTGCGGCGAACCGGCCTGCGTTGCCGGCTGCCCGAACAGAGCCATTGTTTACGAAGAAAGGGGCTGAGAACATGAAGACGAAATACTTGATTATCGGGAATTCCGCCGCGGCGATCGGCGGCGTCCAGGGAATCCGCAAGGTCGATAAGCGGAGCAAAATTGTCCTGGTGGCCGACGAACCCTACTCAACCTATTCGAGACCGTTGATTTCCTACTGGCTTGAAGGCCGGGTGGATCGGGAACACATGGTTTACCGCAATCCCGATTTCTACAGACAATACGGCGTCGACACAATGCTCGGCACCAAGGTGACGGTCATCGATCCGACGGCGCACTCGGTGACGACGGACGACGGCAAAACCATCACCTACGAACAGCTTTTGATCGCGACCGGTTCCAATCCCTTTGTGCCGCCGATCGAAGGCAAAGAAAAGGCCAAGAACGCCTTTACCTTTACAACCTTTGACGATGCCCAGGGCGTGAAGAAGGCCCTGAAGCCGGACGCCAAAGTCGTCATCATGGGCGGCGGGCTCATCGGGCTGAAGGCTGCCGAAGCGTTAATCGATCAGGTCGCGAGCCTGACCATCGTCGACCTGGCTGACCGGGTCATGCCGTCGGTGCTCGACGCGGAGGTCGCCCAGGTTATGCAGCAGCATCTGACCGATCTCGGCATGGAACTGCGGCTTGAAACCAGCATCAAGAGCGTTAACAGCATGAGCGTCACGCTGAGCGACGGCGCGAAGCTGCCCTACGACATCTTGATCTTTGCCGTCGGGACCCGCCCGAATCAGGCGCTGGCTGAAGCGGCCGGCATCGCATGCGAACGAGGTATTCTGACCAATACAAGCCAGCTGACATCCGCCGCCGACATTTACGCGGCCGGCGACTGCACCCAGAGCCACGACATCAGCGCCGACGTGAACCGCAACATCGCGATTCTGCCCAACGCGTTCATGCAGGGCGAAACCGCCGGCATCAATATGGCCGGAGGCGAAGCGGTCTTTGACAAGGCCTTCCCGATTAACTCGATGGGCGTCAAGGGCTTTTACATGCTCACAGCGGGCAGTACCGAAGGCCAGCCCCAGATTGTCAAGACGCCGGACGGCATCCGCAAGTTTTATATTGCGGGGGATACCCTCAAGGGCTACATGATTTTAGGCGAATGCCAGCGCGCGGGGATTTACACCGACTTGATTCGACAGCAGACCAGACTGTCGACAGTTGATTGGGACAGCCTCGCTAAAGCGCCGAAGCTCGCGGCCTTTGATGTGTCCGTGAGAAAAGCGGATTTGGCTCAGGCACACTGATAAGCGAGGTTAACGATGATCATAGATGCAACGAACAAATACTACAAACAGCTGAATGAGGAAATCAAGCACACCCAGGCCCACGACGTCACGGTGAAGAACGTGCTCGGGCAGCGCTATATCGGCACCGGCGTCAAGGACAAAAAGATGACGGTGTACGGCACGCCGGGCAACGCGATGGGCGCGTACCTCGACAACATCGACATCGAAGTCTTTGGCAACGCCCAGGACGCGGTTGGCGACACGATGAACGATGGCCACATCGTCATTCACGGTAAAGCCGGCGACACGCTGGGCTACGCGATGCGCGGCGGCAGTATTTACGTCAAAGGTGATGCGGGCTATCGCGTCGGCATTCACATGAAGGCCTACAAGGATAAACAGCCGGTCATTGTCGTCGGCGGGTGCGTCGGCTCCTTCCTCGGCGAATACCAGGCTGGTGGGACCATTTTGGTGCTGGGCATCGGCAGCCAGGACAGCTCGCCGATCGGCAATTACTGCGGCACAGGGATGCACGGCGGCAACATGTACATCAGAAGCGCAGTGAAGCCGGAATTCTTGCCGCCCCAGGTCTCCATCGAGCTCTGCAACTCCAAGGACATGGCGGCCATTCAGCCGCTGATTGACCAGTTCTGCGAATATTTCGACATCAAGGAAGATATCCTGCGGGATAAGCCCTATTACCATATCTTCCCGAATGCGGACAATCCGTACAAGAGCCTGTACACGTCCTATTGATGGGGCGGTGATTTATAATCCCGGAATTTCCGGGATTTTTTTAATAAAAGGCTTTTCCCACGGCGCAGTTCGGTTATAATAGAAAACAATACCAAAGCAATAAGTAATTTTGAGAAAGGAGTGATGGGGCATGTGCGAATTGTTTGCATTTTCTTCCAAAAAGCCCAAAGATTTAACCGATGCATTGACCCGTTTTTACGCCAGAAGCGTCGACCAGCCCAACGGCTGGGGTCTGGCTGAATACGACGACGAGGGCCGGATGTGTATGCACAAGGGTCCTGAACGTGCGGTCGATTCGATCGTCCTGCCCCGTTTAATCGGTGAGGGCATTCCGCGCAAGCGCGTCCTCGGACATATCCGTCTGGCCACCGTCGGCAGCATCAATGTCAACAACTGCCACCCCTTTGTGGCCTACGACGGCACCGGCCGGGAATGGACGCTGATTCACAACGGCACGGTCTTTAACAGCGCGGCGTTAATCCGCTACTACAAGCAGCAGGAAGGGGAAACGGACTCTGAACGGCTGCTGCTCTATTTAATGGATTTGATCGACGAAAAGACGCGCCGGGTTGGTCATCCGCTGAACAAGGACGAACGCTTCGATGTGATTCAAAGCATGCTCGCCTCGATGGCGGACCGCAACAAGCTGAACCTTTTTCTCTACGACGGGGAACAGTTTTACGTCCACGCCAACAACGCGCCGGCGATGCTGTACTACCTCGAGGACACGACCCCCGGCGACGAAGCCCTTTTATTCGCGACCAATCCTTATCTCGAAGGGGATTGGAAGGAAGTGCCGAAGACCCGGCTTTTGGCCTTTAACGACGGGAAATTTACCCGGGAAGGGGTCAATCATCACATCATGTTCCACAGCGATTATTACCGGATCATGCTGGAACCGACCCATCCGGAAATGGATTTTTCGTTTCTTTAATTTTTATATTCATCATCAAAAAACAGGCTGATAGTTCAATCTATCAGCCTGTTTTTTAGTCTGCGGGTTTCATAAAGCGCATGAATTCGTAGCTTTCGACGATTTCAAAAAACTTCAGCAGCCGGTCGTACAGAGGCTCGGCCTTTTTCCCGAACCGGGCGCGGACTTTCTTGGCGATGGTCTTGATGTTCGTCTTGCCGTCGCACAAGGGCCATATGAAGCTGCCCATTTCGTCGAGGTGAATCTGCGAATATTTCGGCTTGTGGGCAATTTTCTGAAAAATGCGGTTCATCACCCCTTTGTTTTCGACAAAGAGGGTGACTTTGCCGTCGTCAGCCATTTCTGTTTTCACAATTTTTTCTGTGACCACCGGGATGTAAACTTTGTAGGTACGAATGATTTCATCCCGGCTGAGCTTTTGTTTTGGTCGTTTTTTCAATTTTTATTCTGCCCTTTCAGGCGCTGCATCTTTTTTGCCCTTGGTGAACTTCACGGTCAGCGCGATCATGGCTGCGAAGAAGATCAGGGAACCGGCAAAGCCGGCCGCCGGACTTAAGTTCAGAACCCCGGACAAATCGATCTTGTCGGCAACGCCGAGAACCGCGAGCACGGCCAGGAGGATGCCCACGATGCCTTCCCCAGCGATCATGCCAGAGCAGTACAGGATGCCGCGGTTGATGGTGGTTTTCTTGTCTTCTTCATCCTTGTATTTTTTGCGGTCGAAGAAGAGGCGCACCAGTCCGCCGACCATGATGCACGCGTTGAGCTGCACCGGCAGGTACATCCCGATAGCGAAAGGCAGCACCGGAATGCCGAGAATTTCGACGACAACCGCAAAGGCCGCGCCGGAGATCACGAGACCCCAAGGCAGTTGGCCGCCCATGACCCCTTCGATGATCATTTTCATGAGCACGGCCTGCGGCGCCGCGAGTTCTTTGGTGCCGAAGCCCCAGGCCGCGTTTAGCAGATAGAGGACGCCGCCGATGGCGATGGCCGAGACGATGACACCGATGATTTCGCCGATCTGCTGTTTCTTCGGCGTAGCGCCGACGAGATAGCCGGTCTTCAAATCCTGAGAAGTATCTCCAGCGATGGCCGCGATGACGCAGATGACGGTGCCGATGGCGATGGCCGCCTTCATGCCCGCTGCGCCGGTGGTGCCGGTCGCTTTTAAGATAATGGTTGAAAACAACAGGGTCGCGATGGCCATCCCGGAAACCGGGTTGTTGGACGAGCCGACGATCCCGACCATGCGGGAAGAGACGGCGGCGAAGAAGAAGCCGAAGACGACGATGAGGACCGCGCCGCCGATGCTCACGGGAATCTGGGGCAGCACCGCGGTCAGGACGATGAGGATGATGATCCAGGTGATAACCGTCTTCATGCTCAGGTTCTGGTTGGTCCGCAGCATGCTGGAACCCTGACCCTGAGCGAGGTCTTTCATCGAATCTCTGAAGGTGGTGACGATCATCGGCAGGGCTTTAATCAGGGAGATGACCCCGCCGGCAGCCAGGGCGCCGGCGCCGATGTAGCGGACGTAGGAGCTCCAGATCTGGCTGACGCCCCCTGCGGCAAACATCTTTGCGATAGTGGTCGTGCCCGGATACATGACGGTCTTGCCGCCGAACAGGACGATCAAGGGAATGATGAACATCCAGGAAATGACGCCGCCGCAGAACATGTAGGAAGAAATCTTCGGTCCGCAGATATAGCCCACGGAGAAGACCGCCGGATAAATCTGTGTGCCGATCTGGCCGGCGTAGCCGCCGATCCCCTTGCTTGGGGTGTTCATTTCGCTCGGAACGAGTTTCAGACCGTCAATTAAGAATTTAAATCCTGAGGCAATGCCGAGACCGGCAAAAACAGTCGAAGCGGCGCTGCCGCCTTTTTCACCGGCGAGGAGCACTTCTGCGCAGGCTGTGCCTTCAGGATAAGGGAGCACCCCGTGTTCCTTGACGATGAGGGCGTTGCGCAGGGGCACCATGAAGAAGACCCCGAGGAGCCCGCCGATCATGCAGATGATCATGATTTCGATGAGGCCCGGTTTGCCCATAACCCCTTCCTTGGCCCACAAAAACATCGCCGGCAGGGTGAAGATCGCCCCTGCAGCTAAGGATTCCCCGGCAGACCCGACAGTCTGGACGATGTTGTTTTCCAGAATAGAATCGCGGTGCAGCACCATGCGGATGATCCCCATGGAAATGACCGCCGCCGGAATAGAGGCGGAAACCGTCATCCCGACACGCAGGCCCAAGTAGGCGTTGGCTGCGCCAAAGACGACGGCCAGGACAGCCCCCATGACCACTGAAAACACCGTCATTTCCGGCACGATTTTTTCCGCCGGAATGTACGGTTTAAAACCAGAATTGTTCTCGTTCATTTGATAAAATTATCCCTTCTATAAAAATCATAAAATCTTTAGGCGCACAAACGGACAATCGCATCGGCGTAAATTTTCGCTGCGGTGAGCAGATTGTCCAGATCGAAGAATTCGTCTGCGCCGTGCATGCGGGTATCGACGCCGTCGAAAACTGCGCCGAAGGCCACGCCGTTTTTCAGTTCATGGATGTAGGTGCCGCCGCCGATGGCGATGCATTCGCCTTTTTTGCCGGTGACCGCTTCGTAAGAGGCCAGAAGCTTCTGCACAAAGTCAGAATCCTTTGGCACAACGTGGGGCGGAATCATCCCCGGAGTCGACCAGTCGAAGCCGGCGTCCTGAACAGTCTTTGCTGCGACAGCTTCGCAGTTTTCTTTGGTCGCCATGACGGGCGTGCGGGCGTCAAAGGTGAATTCCGCGTGGGTCGGGTCGACGTGATACAGGTCGAGGGTGCACGTCAGGTCGTGAGAGTCTTCATCCGCCATCTTGATGCCGATGCCGGAGCCGTCGGTGACCCCGTAGGGGAAGAGCTTCGGAATCTGGCTCACGGTCTTCTGCATTTCGGAAGGATAGAGCGGCAGCTTTGAAATCAAAATCATCGCGGCCAGGCCGGCGTTGCGGCCGTCTTCCGGCGTCGAGGCGTGGGCGGAGTGGCCGATGATGGTGAGTTCGTCATCGCCGGTCTTTTCAATTTTCACTTCGCACTGGGCGGCAACATCGTCGAGAATGTTTTGATTGGCATCGATATCCAGGCCTTCAAAGCGAATCACCGCTTTCTGGGGGACGGCGTTAAAGGCGATCCCGGCGTCGAGGCTCAAAACCCGGGGCAGGGTTTTGTCTTCAGCACAGTCTTTGGAGAGGATGCCCTTGAACTGTCCCTTTTCGATGTTGATGATCGGGAAGTTGGCATCCGGAGAGAAGGTCATTTCTGCTTCAGGTTCCGTCGCGTAGTAATGGGCGATGTCGTGGGAGCCGGTTTCTTCGTTGGCGCCCATGATGAAGCGCACCCCTTTCTTGAGCTTTACGCCGTTTTCTTTGAGGGCGCGCATCGCGTACAAAGCGGCGACAAGGGGCCCCTTGTCATCACTGACGCCGCGGCCGTAGAGGCGGCCGTCTTTTTCGATGACGTTAAAGGGGTCGGTGACCGTCCAGCCTTCGCCGGCGGGCACGACGTCGGTGTGGCACAAAATGTCGAGGGTTCTCGGCAGATCTTGGTCATAATCGGCAGTGCCGACGTAATTGTCGTAGTTGGTGACGGCGAAGCCGTAATCCTTAGCCAGTTCCAGGGCCTTGTTCAGGCTTTGGTAAGGGCCGTCGCCAAAGGGTTTGCCGTCTTCGGGCTCGCCCTCAACAGAATTGATGGCACACAGCGCCTTGATGTCGGCGATCATATCCGGCAGATGGGCATCGAGCCACGCATTGACTGTTTCGTTCATAGTTCGATCTATTCCTTTCTGTATTCAATTCAATACAAATTAATAAAACTTAATAGTACTATTTTAGCATTATTTAAGCTTTTATGAAAAAATATTTTAAAAAATAAAGTCAGTGACTAAAAGATCTGTATTTGAAGCAGAAGCGCGATACATTGTGCAAGGATAAAATATCAAATAGAAAAATTCAGCTCGCAGTCGCATTTTTACGTTAGAAATAGTTAAATCTATTCATTTTACACTTTACATTCACTTTACATTACTCACCTTTCAGATTTTACAAAGCCTTTGTAAAATGAAAATCGAAGTTTGGAAAGACAACTAACCAAACAAGATTTTGATTTTTATACGAAGGAGTTTAAAAATGAAAAAGAAGATTCTAATGGTCTTAGCTGCTTTCGTTGCTGCGGTCACCTTTGCAGGCTGCGGTTCATCCGGTGGCGGTACGATTAATGTCGTTTCCCGTGAAGATGGTTCCGGAACTCGTGGCGCTTTCATCGAATTGACGGGTGTTCAAGCGGAAAAGGACGGTCAAAAAGTCGACAAGACGACAGACAAAGCGACCATCTCCAACTCGACAGAAGTGGTCATGTCGACGGTTAAAGGCGACACCAACGCGATCGGCTACGTGTCATTGGGCTCTTTAAGCAAAGATGTCAAAGCAGTTAAAGTCGAAGGCGTCGCGCCGTCGGTCAAGACTGTTACCGACGGCAGCTACAAAATCAGCCGCCCGTTCAACATTATGACAAAGGGCGAAGCTTCCGGCGTGGCTCAAGACTTCATTAACTACATCATGTCCAAAGAAGGTCAAAACGTCATCGAAAAGAACGGTTACGTCAAAGTGGCGGCCGACGCAGCTGCGTATAACGGCAGCAAACCATCTGGCAAAATCACTGTCGGCGGTTCTTCATCCGTGACACCAGTTATGGAAAAACTGAAAGAAGCTTACGAAAAGGTCAACCCGAACGCAACGATCGAAGTTCAGGAATCGGATTCGACCACAGGGGTTTCCAATGCAGCAAAAGGCACACTGGACATCGGGATGGCTTCAAGAGAACTCCAAGGTTCTGAAACGAGCGAAGGCCTGAAGGTCACGAGAATCGCTAAAGACGGGATCGCCATCATCGTCAACAAGGACAACAAGGTTGACAACCTGACACTTAAACAGATCAAGAACATCTACACTGGCAAGACCACTTCCTGGTCAGACGTCAAATAAGACTTAATCAAAACACACACAATTTAATCACAATCTTTAAACTGAAAGGAGACTTCGTCTTGAACAAATCGAAGCATCCGGGTCAGGCAAAAGAAAAAGCAATGCAGGCCGTTTTTGCGGCCTGCGCTTGCATTGCAATCATCGCCGTTTTCCTCATCTGTATTTTCTTGTTTGCCAATGGTCTTCCGGGAATGGCGAAGATCGGATTCGGAAAATTCTTAACTGGGACGATTTGGCGTCCGGCCAACAATTTGTACGGCATCCTGCCGATGATCGTCGCCAGTATCGAAGTGACCATCGGCGCCCTCGTGATCGGGATCGTCATCGGCGTGCTCACCGCGATTTTCCTCGCGTTTTTCTGCCCGGAACCGCTGTATAAGGTGCTCAAACCCGGGATTAACCTCTTAGCGGGTATTCCGTCTGTCGTCTACGGCTTTTTCGGTTTGCAAGTCATCGTGCCGATGATTCGCAACTCTGCCGGCGGCGCGGGACTGTCCATGCTGGCGGCCTGCATTATTCTCGGGATTATGATTCTGCCGACGATTATCACGATGAGTGAAACGGCGCTGCGCGCAGTGCCGGAGAGCTATTACGAAGGCTCTCTCGGACTTGGCGCCACCCACGAACGTTCGGTGTTCAGAGTGGTCGTGCCGGCGGCGAAATCTGGGATTTTCGCCGGGATTATCCTTGGCGTCGGCCGAGCTATTGGGGAAACGATGGCCGTGATCATGATCGCGGGCAACCAAGCAGTGATGCCCCACAGCCTCTTCGCCGGCGTGCGCACCATGACAGCCAATATCGTGCTCGAAATGGGCTATGCGACCGACCTGCATCGTCAGGCGCTGATTGCGACGGCTGTCGTGCTGTTCGTCTTCATCCTGATTATCAACATTTGCTTCTCGATCGTGAAAAACAAAGGAGATAAGCAGTGAAGGATCACACAAAAAATTCAACAGAAAAACTTCACGGCAGAGGCGAGGCCGCGGCACTGAAGGCAATCGTCTGGATTGCCGGCATCGCGACAATGGCGATTTTGATCTTTCTCGTTCTCTACATTTTGATCAACGGGCTGCCGCACATCAAGCCGAGCCTGTTCTCGATTCATTACAACAGTCAGAACGTCTCGCTGTTCCCGGCGATGATCAACACGCTGACGATGGTCGGCCTGTCCCTTTTGTTCGCAGGCCCGATCGGCATTTTCTCAGCCGTTTATCTGGCTGAATACGCCAAACGGGGCAGCAAATTCGTTGCCTTCATCCGTTTGACGTCAGAAACCTTGACTGGGATTCCGTCAATCATCTTCGGGATTTTCGGGATGCTGATGTTCGTCGACGCCCTGCACATGGGCTACTCCTTGCTCGCCGGTGCACTGACGCTGGCGCTGATGATCCTGCCGGTCATCATGCGGGCCACAGAAGAAGCGCTGCACGCTGTGCCAGACAGCTACCGCGAAGGCAGCTTTGGCCTCGGTGCCGGCAAGCTGCGCACGATTTTCAAAGTCGTCCTGCCGTCGGCAGCACCTGGGATTCTCGCCGGGGTTATCCTCGGAATCGGGCGTGTCGTCGGTGAAACCGCGGCATTGATTTACACTGCAGGGACAGTGGCGCAGATCCCGAAGAACATCATGGGCTCTGGCCGTACGCTGGCCGTGCACATGTACAGTCTGTGGACAGAAGGGATGAACGTCGACCAGTCCTACGCGACGGCTGTCATCCTGCTTGTCGTCGTCATTATCCTGAATTTCATTTCTGATGCGATTGCAAAATGCGTCAACAAAGTGAACGAATAAACGAGGAGTATTTGGACTTAAATGGAAAACTACAAAGTTAAAAAGCCAGCTTCGACGAAAATCAAGATGGCTTCTAAGGATATGAATGTCTATTACGGCGATTTCCACGCTTTAAAGGACATCACTTTAAATTTCCCGGAACACGAGATCACGGCGCTGATCGGACCCTCCGGGTGCGGCAAATCGACGTTTTTGAAATCCCTTAACCGGATGAACGACCTCGTTGAAGGCTGCAAAATCACCGGGTCAATCACATTGGACGGCACTGAAATCTACAAGGACATCGATGTCAACATTCTGCGCAAGCGCGTCGGCATGGTGTTCCAGCATCCGAATCCGTTTCCGATGAGCATTTACGACAACATCGCCTACGGCCCGAGAACCCACGGGATCAAAAACAAGGCACAGCTCGACGACATCGTCGAAGATTCACTGAAAAAGGCGGCGATTTGGGACGAACTCAAGGACCGTCTGAAGAAGAACGCCCTCGGTCTTTCCGGCGGCCAGCAGCAGCGTCTGTGTATCGCCAGAGCCCTCGCCGTTGAACCGGAAGTCCTGCTGATGGACGAAGCGACCTCGGCCCTTGACCCGATCTCGACCGGCAAAATCGAAGACCTGGCCCTGGATCTCAAGGAAAAATACACGATCATCATCGTGACCCACAGTATGCAGCAGGCGACCCGTATCTCGGACAAGACCGCTTTCTTTTTGCTCGGCGATATGGTAGAATTTGGTGACACAGAACAGATTTTCTCGAATCCAAAGGATGAAAGAACAGAGCGATACGTAACCGGGAGGTTCGGATAATATGCGAAATCGATTTGATAAAGAACTGGTACGGCTGAACGACAGCATGATCGAAATGGGCAGCCTCTGTGAAGCGGCCATCGACAAGGCACTGAAGGCGCTGGCCGACAACGACACGGACCTCGCTAAGGAAGCGATGGCGGATGACGCGAACATCGACGAAATGGAACGGGATATCGAACAGCAGTGCTACGTGATGCTCCTGTCCCAGCAGCCGGTCGCGAAAGATCTGCGCAACGTCTCGGCCGCGCTGAAGATGATCACCGACATGGAACGCATCGGCGACCAGGCGACGGATATCGCGGAAATCGCCGTGACGGCGGATTTAACCGCAGAGTTTCATAATTTAGAGCTCGACACGATGGCGAAAGTGGCCAGCAAAATGGTCAACGCGGCGGTCGACGCCTACGTACAGAAGGATTTGGACACGGTTCACAGCGTCTACAAGCAGGACGACATCGTCGATCAGCTGTTTGACAAGATTTCCGCTCACATCATTCACCGCATTGAACACAAAGAAATCGAAGGGGCTAAGGCCGTCGAAGTGCTGATGATTGCCAAATACTTGGAACGCATTGGCGACCACGCTGTCAACATCGGCGAATGGGTCGAATTCTCGATTACAGGCAACCATCCTAAAAATTAAGATAGAACAAGGCAGAACATGAAGATTTTTTGTGTGGAAGATGACAATAGTATCCGTGAACTGGTCGTGTACACACTCAACCATTCAGGATATGAGGCTCAGGGCTTTGAAAGCGCTGAGCCTTTTTGGCAAGCGATGGCCGATCCCGATACGTCGGGCCCGGATTTGATTCTCCTCGATATTATGCTGCCTGGACAGGACGGCTTTTCAATATTGAAACAGCTCAAGGCCCAGACGCAGACGGCGGATCTGCCGGTGATCATGCTGACGGCCAAGGGCGAGGAGGTCGACAAAGTCATGGGTCTCGACGCCGGGGCCGACGATTACGTCGCGAAGCCCTTCGGCATGATGGAGCTGCTCGCGCGCATCAAGGCCGTGGCCAGACGCGCGGGCGTCGACCACAAGGCAGACGACGGCGACGAAGCGCTCGTCGACGGCCCGATTGTCATCCATCCCAAAGCGCACACGGTTCAGGTCAACGGCCAGTACATCCAGCTCACTTTAAAAGAATACGACCTGCTCTCGGTGCTGATGAGCCATGCGGGCAACGTAATGACGCGGGACGCGCTCTTAGCCGATATCTGGGGCTACGACTTTGACGGCGAAACCCGCACCGTCGACGTGCACGTCCGGACGCTGCGCCAGAAGCTGGGAAGCGCCCGCAAGCTGATTGAGACCGTTCGCGGCGTGGGCTACCGCATGCGGAAGGAAGCCAATTTCCAAAAATAAATCGAAAGAAAAACCAAGATGAAAAATGATAAAAAATTGACCAGCCGGCTGTTCCGAACCATTGCGTGGACAGCCATTTTGATTTTAGCGGCCACGCTGGCGATTCTGATCCCGACCTTGTCCCACAGCTTTACGACGTCCAGACGGGATTATTTGAACGAAACGACGGGCATCGTGCGCCAGGCCATGAACGAAAATCCGACGAAGCAGATGGATTATCTGAAGAAAGCGGGCAAAACTTCGAAATTCAGAATCACCTGGATCGCCAAAAGCGGTAAGGTGCTTTACGATAACGAAGCCGACGTGTCGACAATGGGAAACCACAAGAACCGTCCGGAAGTGCAGGCGGCGATGAAGTCCGGGAAGGGCACATCCTCGAGGTTCTCTAAAACCCTTTCGGAATCGACGGATTACTGCGCGATGCGCCTGAAGGACGGCAGCGTGATCCGGCTGGCCCAGACGCGGCTGTCGACCTTTGGGGTCTTCGGCCGTTCGATGTCGATTATCGCCTTTTTGATCTTCGCGGTGATCGTCGTCGCCTTTCTTTTGACCGGCCGGCAGACCAAGGCCATCGTCGACCCGATCATCAATTTAAATTTAGAGGACCCGATGGACAACGACACCTACGATGAGCTTTCACCCCTTCTGCAGCGCCTCAACCTTCAGCGCACCCACATCGAGCAGCAGTTTGAGATGCTCAAAAAGCAGCAGAACGAATTGGAAGCGATCACGTCCTCAATGCGCGACGGCCTGGTCATCATCAGCCATACAGGAAAGGTGCTGAGCGTCAACGACGCGGCGCGCCAGTTCTTCAGACTCTACCAGGATCCAGGCAGCATCACCTATCTCCACCTGGATCACAACATCGATTTCCTCAAGCTGATTCAAAATGCGATGGCAGGTCAGTCTTCGGAAATGAACTGCAAGCGGGACGGCCGCTACTATCAGCTGATCGCCGGTCCCGGCGAAACCGATGGCGGCATCTACGGCGCGGTGCTCTTCATCATCGACGAAACGGACCGCCAGTCAGCTGAACGGCTGCGCCGGGAATTTACCGCCAACGTGTCCCACGAGCTGAAGACGCCGCTGACGTCGATTTTGGGCTACGCGGAAATCATCGGCAACGGCATCGCCGACCAAAATGACATTCCCGAACTCTCTAACAAAATCATCAAGGAATCGCGGCGGCTGCTCAAGCTGATTTCGGATATTCTCAGGCTCTCTCAGCTCGACGAAATGGCGACGGACGAAAAGACGGAATCCGTGGATCTCGTCGGCGTCTCGAAGCAGGTCGTTCACGATTTGAGCGCGAAGGCGAAGAAAAACAACGTGACCCTTTCGGTCGAAGGGGAAGCAGCGCCGATTCAAGGGATGGCGACGACGCTGTACGAAATGATCTACAACCTCGTGGACAATGCGGTCGCCTACAATCGCAAGGATGGCAGCGTCAAAGTGAAAATATCAGAGGACACGTCGGAAACGCGGGTGGCAGTGTCCGACACCGGCATCGGCATCGCGCTGGAGGACCAGCCGCGGATTTACGAGCGGTTTTTCCGGGCTGACCCGAGCCACAGCAAGGCCACCGGCGGCACCGGGCTGGGCCTCTCCATTGTCAAGCACGGCGCGATGATGCATCATGCGACGATCGATTTGGATTCCGAGCTGGGCAAGGGCTCAACGTTCACGATTCGATTCCCCAAAATGCCAGACACAGGCAATACAGGTGCCTAAACATCAAACATAACGGCGTCATTTGGCGCACAAAAATAGAACAGTCGACAGGCTGTTCTATTTTTTATTAAAATTTTTATCAAAAATGTAAAAAGGAGTTGACAACACGCTTGTATGCCTTTATTATTGTATTAAGTAATTAATACAATCTGCAACAGAAAGGAGCACGCGATGAAATGGCACATTGACGCGAAGCAGCCGATTTATCTGCAGCTGATCCGTCAAATCGAACGAGCGATTCTATCCGGCGAATACGCGCCGGGGGAAAAGCTGCCGCCGGTTCGGGAGCTGGCAGCGGACGCCTCGGTGAATCCCAACACGATGCAGCGGGCACTGGGCCAGCTGGAACAGGTCGGTCTGGTGCACGCCAAGCGGACCCTTGGCCGGTTTGTCACGGAAGATGCGGCGCTGATTGCATCGCTGAAACAAAAAATGGCGAGAGGAATGATTGAGGATTTTTTGCGCCGAATGCAGGAAATGGGCATTGCGCCTAAAGAAGCAGCAGAGATGATCCGCAGCTACGCGGAAGAAGATGGCACAAAAGGGAAGGAGCACAACCATGAGTGAAATATTAAAGGCAGACCAGCTGACCAAACGATACGGCGGTCTGTTCGCGTTGGATCACGTCGATTTAAGCCTCGAGCGGGGGCGCATTGTCGGCCTGCTGGGGCCAAACGGCAGCGGCAAAACCACGCTGTTGAAAATTGCCGCGGGGCTGCTTTCCCCAAGTGAAGGTGAATTGACGATTGACGGCGAGATCCCGGGGAAAAGCACGAAGCGCGTGGTCGCCTACCTGCCGGACCGGCCGGTATGCAGCAAATCGATGCGGGTGCACGATTTGGTCAAAAAATTAGACGACTTTTTTGACGATTTTGATCGGGAACAGGCCCTTCGGCTGCTTTCGGAAATGGACATCGATTTGGACAAACGTTTCAAGGAATTGTCCAAAGGGACGATCGACAAAGTGCAGATTGTGCTGACGATGAGTCGGAAGGCGGCGCTTTATCTCCTCGACGAACCCATCGGCGGCGTCGATCCGGCGGCGCGGGAGCTCATCATCAAGACGATTATCAACAACTACAATCCAGAGGCGACGGTTGTGATTGCGACCCATTTGATTGCGGACGTTGAGCCGGTGCTCGACGACGTTGTCTTTTTGAAACAGGGGCACATTGTGCTGCATCAGGACGTCGATGGCCTTCGGGCGGAACGGGAAAAATCAGTGGATGAAATCTTTCGGGAGGTCTTCTCATGTTAGGTAAACTAATCAAATACGAATTTAAAGAGAGCTGGCAGCCGATGGCGATTGTGTTCGGACTAATGCTGGCGGTGGCCCTCATCGACGGGATCGCGATGCGTGTCGGCGCCCGCGTCGAAGCCTTTGCCAATTTGATGTCAGCGATCTTTGGCCTGCTCGTCGTTGTGGCGGGGGTGCTCGTGATTGTCTGGACCGTTAAGCGGTTCTACGACAACTTATTGTCGGACCAGGGGTATATGACGATGGCGCTGCCAGCGAGTGCGGCCGAACAGGTCGGCGCGAAGCTGATCGTCAACATCGTTTGGATTTTGGCTTACGTTGCCGTCGTATGCCTCAGTACGGCGTTTTTGTTCATCGTTTCCGGCGGGTACGAAGAAGTCGTGAGACAGGGGATTGCCTGGGACTTTCAGCAGCTCAACGTGAGTATCGCCCAATACCATCTCTGGGCGTCTTTCTGGCTCGTCGTCGTGTTGACGGCCGCGAGTCTGGCGGAAACCATTCTAACCGTCTACTTCGCGATGGCGGTCGGTCAGCTGGTCCATCGGCACCGGGTCCTACTGTCAGTAGTCACATGGATTGGCATCGCCGTCGTCGAACAGATTCTGTCGGTTAGAATGATGTACGTGATGTCCGACAACATGAACAGCGTTGTGGCGGCAGCCAACTTCGGCAAATTGGTCGGGGCGTTTAATCAGTTCGGTCTGATCGCGCTGGTGATCACGCTGGTACTGGGCGCAATTTGGTTCATCGGGACGACCTGGATATTGGACCGCCATCTCAATTTGGAATAAGACAGATAGATCGGTCAATTTTACCGCGAGCCAACGGCGGGTTAAGCCGTTGGCTTTTTTTTGACGTTGTGGTATAGTGTGATCAAGAACTTTTAAAGAAAGAAGGGAATTTTTGTGATCCTCGTGATGTTTCTCGACCCGAAGAACGGCATGGCCTTCAACCACAGACGGCAGACGCGGGACCGCGCGGTCATCGATCGTTTGGTCCAGTTATTTCCCGGGAAATGTTTCTGGGGCGCGGCGAAAACCGAGGCGCTGTTCGACGGTCAGGCGGGTGTCAAATTTGTGTCCGATGCCGACTTCCTCGAAAAGGCCGGCACAGGTGAGATCGCCGTGGCGGAATTTGCCTCGTCTGAGGCCATTACAGCGGCTGACGCCCGCATCGAGAAGCTGATCCTTTATCGCTGGGACAAGGTTTATCCGGCCGATCTGGTCTTCACCTATCCATTGGCACCGAAGGGATGGAACTTGAACGGGCAGCACGTCTTCACCGGCACCTCCCACGATGAGATCACAGAAGAAGTGTACACGCGATGAAAAAAATGACAATCCGTTCCATGAGCCGGCTCCTGATCGGCGTCGTGCTCAGCGCGGTGCTGGTGTTGTCCGGATGTGGCGGCACGACGAGCTCATCCTCGTCCAGCGCGGACAATCCGGTCACCGACAGCACCACCGTCGTCGACACGAAGACGGCATCCGATTTGAGCCAGATTCCCGCTTATTCGGGAGATCCTTACGTCGCATTGAACGGCAACAAGCCGAATTTCTCAGACAGCGACCTGACGACCAAATCCTACGAGCACTACAGCGATCTCGACAGTCTCGGCCGATGCGGCACGGCGATGGCCTGCATCGGCAAGGATACGATGCCCAAGAGCGGCGAAAAGCGCGGCAGCATCAGTGAAGTCAAGCCGACGGGCTGGCACAACGCGCGCTACGATTTTGTCGACGGCAAAATGGTGTACAACCGCTGCCATCTGATCGCCCACGAACTGACGGATGAAAACGCCAACGAAAAGAACCTAATCACCGGCACGCGGTCGATGAACGTCGACGGCATGCTCCCCTTTGAAAATATGGTCGCCGACTACATTAAAGAAACTGGCAACCACGTGATTTACCGCGTGACGCCGATTTTTCAGGGAAATGAACTTGTGGCCAGGGGCGTCCAAATGGAAGGCGAATCCGTCGAGGACAAGGGTGACGGCGTGTTGTTCAACGTCTACTGCTACAACGTGGAGCCTGGCGTGACCATCGATTACGCGACCGGCTACACCCGCGCCGACGGCACCGGGGGCAGCAGCTCGAGTTCGTCGAGCAGCGCCGCCTCCACCGCGTCGTCGAGCAGTCAGGACGAAACCGTCCAAACCTACGTCATCAACAAACGGAACAAGAAATTTCACAAACCGGACTGCTCCGGCGTGGCCCATATGTCGGAAGCCAACAAGCAGACCGTCAACGCCAAGCGTTCCGATTTAATTAATCAAGGGTATTCGCCCTGCGGCATCTGCAAACCGTAACGGCACATGTACAGAAAGGACAATATGACAAACACAACAAAGCATACAGCCTGTGTGCTCGGCATCGACACCGGCGGCACGACGACGGACGCGGTGCTCTACGATCCGCTGACCGAAGGCGTGGTCGCCAAGGGCATGGCGCCGACGACGCGGCAGGATCTTAAAAACGGCATTCACCACAGCATCGACAGCCTGCGCCCGGTGAACGGGGCGGACCTGTCAGACGTTCAAATCGAAAAGGTCGTGCTCTCTACGACCCTGGCGACCAACGCCATCGTCGAAGGCCAGGGCCGCCCGACCGGGCTGATCCTCATCGGATCAAGGCCGAAAGGCGATCTGCCGACAGATCAAGTCGCGCAGATCACCGGAAAGATCAACATCAAAGGGAGGGAAAAAGAGCCGGTGAACCCGGACGAAATCGAGGCAGCCGTCACGCAGATGCTGCCGAAGGTTGAAGCCATTGCGGTTTCGGGCATGATGAGCGTGCGCAACAACGCCCACGAGCTCGCGGTCAAGAAGGTCATCCGCTGCCATTCGAAAATGCCGGTGGTCTGCGGCCACGAGCTGTCCTCAAAGCTCGGCTACCACGACCGGACCGTGACGGCGGTGCTCAACGCGAGCCTGATTCCGATCATCGAGGGCTTTGTGCAGGCGGTGCGCGAGGCCATGACCGAACGGAACATCGCCGCGCCGGTGTACCTTGTCAAGGGCGACGGCGCCCTCGCGAGCCTTGAAACCATTTCGAGCAAACCGATCGAGACGATTTTGTCCGGGCCGGCGGCGAGCATCCTCGGCGCGATGGTCCTCGCGAAAACCGACAGCGGTATTGTCGCCGACATGGGCGGTACGACAACGGATACCGGCGTGGTGCGTCACCACAGCCTGACCCTGTCGCCGGTGGGCGCGAAGGTTGGCCAGTGGCAGACTCAAGTGGATTCGGCGAAGCTCGCGACCTTCGGTCTCGGCGGCGACACGGAGATTTATCCGGACGTAAGCGCTGGCGCGCCGGTGCTGACGACCCACCGGGTGCCGCCGGCCTGTCGCGGCGGCGAAAAGGAAGACTTGACGCCGACCGATCTGCTTTGCGCCGAAGGCAGCCTGACCCGTTGGGACACGGCGGCGTCCCAGTACGCGCTGGCCTTCCAGAGCCGGAGGGCTGGGTTAGACCAGGCGGATTACTTAAGCCAGGCCAAGGCTCTCGTCGTGGACCGCATCGTGTCGAAGGTCTTTAACGAAGCGGCGTACAGCGAAGGCGCGGACGCGGAGCTGCCGGTCATCGCGATCGGCGCACCGGCCAAAACCTGGTACACCCTGGTCAAAAATGAGGCGGACGTGCACCGCGACATCCTTGTCCCTGAACATTTCGAAGTGGCCAACGCTGTCGGGGCGGCGACGGCAGCCATCGAGGAACGAGTGGACGCGCTGGTCCGTCCCGACGAGGCGACCGAGGGCTACGTCGCCCACGTCGGCGGTCAATCGGTCTTCTTCGAGGATAAGGACAAAGCGGTGGCCTACGCCAAGGCGGAAGCCGGCAAAATCGCTCAGAAGCAGGCTGAAAGCCAAGGGCCGGAGACCATTCATACCGACGTCACCGACAAGGACATTCAGCAGAAAATCGGCTGGCGCTGGCGCTACGTGGAAACCCGGGTGCAGGCGGTGGCCCGTTCGGGGCATTTGACCCTCGTGCCGGAGGAAGAAAAACCGGCCTTTGAGAAAAATTTCGACTGATGTTTTTCAATCTATGATTTTCAATCAAAAAATAATCTATATATAAAAATCCGGCAGGATCACACCTGCCGGATTTTTGCGTTTGATATATTTTACAAAATGCGTTTAGGCCGCCATTTTAAATAATCGCCGGAGACTAAGTGATAGTCGATGCCGTGGAACTCGCCGTGGAGGCTGTCGTTGAACCGCGCTTCACCGTGACAGTGGGCGTAAATCACCTGTTCGGCGTTGTAGGCCTCAGCGATGCGGGTGAAGGCGCTTTCCGTCTCGAGGATATTGGTCGGCGGGTAGTGGAGAAAGACGATAAACTTGCGGAATCCGGCCGCCTTGGCCTGCTCGAAGGAGGTCCGCAGCCGCGCACACTCGCGCTGGACCAGTTTTTCAGCGTGGGCCGCGGCAGCCTCGTCCCAGCCGAGAATCTGACCACGGCGGTTTAAGTAAAAGGGCCCTTCGAAGGTGACGCCCTTGGTGCCGACGAGGGCGTAATCCTGATAAGGGTAAAAATTGTTTTGCAGAAAAAATAGCCGACCGCGATAGAGGGTGTTGAGCCGCTCCGTTTTTTTGGCGTCCCAGAACATGTCGTGGTTGCCGCGGGTCAGGATTTTCCGGCCGGGCAGCGCCTCGATGTAGGCCAAGTCCTTTTCGCATTGGGCGAGCTTTCTGCCCCAGCTGTGATCGCCGACGAGGACGAGGGTATCCTCCGGCTTCATGTACGCTTCACAGTATTTTTTTAATTTGGCCTCGTGATTTTGCCAGATTTTGCCATTGCGCTGCATCGGCGCCTTGACTTCGCTTTGGTAGGCGAGATGGAGATCGCCAATCGCGTAAAGTGCCATGGCCACCCTTCCTTTCTTTTTGGGTTTTACTTTATTATATATCAGAACTAAAAAAACCGCTAAAGCTTTGGGGCTTCAGCGGTCAATATTGAATAGTGAATCTATGGATTAGAAATGGGAAGTTGTCAGGCTTCGGGCTCGACGCTGACGAAGGTGTAGTCCTTCGCTTCGATGGTGTCCTTTAAAACCGATTCATCGACCGGCGCGTTCAGCGCAATTTCGGCCGTGCCCTTTTCGTGGCTGACGACGGCGTCGTCGACCTGTGGCAGGGCTTCGAGGGCTTTTTTGACGGTGGCTTCACAGTGGCCGCACATCATCCCTTCGATGTGGACCGTTTCCTTGGCAAAGGCCTGTGCTTTCGGCGCGGCATCCGGCGTTTCTGACTGTTCGATCAAGACGGCGTCGGCCGGCAGCGCGTTTTTCTTCGGCTTGTCGTGCTTCGTGTCAAAGACCTTGAAGAGGTTCAGCCGAAGGGCGTTTAAGCAGACGAAGACGCTGGAACAGCTCATCGCGGCAGCGCCCCACATCGGGCTCATTGAAAGGCCCCAGTGGCTGTAGGCTCCGGCGGCCAGCGGAATCAACAGGACGTTGTAAATCAGCGCCCAAAACAGGTTTTCGACAATATCGCGGTAGGTCTGGCGGGACAGACGGATGGCGGCGGCCGCGTCGGTCAAACGGGACTTCATCAGGACGACGTCCGCCGCGTCGATGGCGACGTCGGTGCCGGCGCCGATGGCGATGCCAATGTTGGCTCGCGTCAGGGCCGGAGCGTCGTTGATGCCGTCGCCGACCATCGCGACCTTGCCGTGCTGCTGCAGCTGGCGGACAATGGCTTCCTTGCCTTCCGGCAGGACGCCGGCCATGACTTCGTCGACGCCGGCCTGAGCGCCGATGGCTTCGGCCGTGCGCTGATTGTCACCGGTGAGCATGACCACGTGGATACCCATCTGCTGCATCTGACGGATCGCTTCGGCGGAATCCGCCTTGATCGTATCGGCCACGGCGATGATGCCGAGGAGCTTGCCGTCTTCGGCGAAGAACAGCGGCGTTTTGCCCTGTTCGGCCAGTTTTTCCGCGGTGGCTGCGGTTTGATCGTCAAGGTCGGCCACCGACGTGATAAACGTCCGGTTGCCGCCGGAAAGGGTTTGCCCGTTTAACACAGCGGTCAAGCCGTTGCCCGGTAGAGCCGTGAAATCGGTGACGTCCGCGATTTCAGTCTGCTGGTCTTCCGCGTAGGTTAACACCGCCTTGGCCAGCGGGTGTTCGCTTTTCTGTTCGAGGGCGGCGGCCTTTTCGATTAAGGCTTCAGGGGTCGTGCCGTTCATCGGCAGGATGTCGGTGACCTTCGGTTCGCCGTTGGTGATGGTCCCGGTTTTATCCAAGGCCACAATCTGCACTGTCCCCGTTTCCTGGAGGGATTCGGCGGTCTTGAACAGGATGCCGTTTTTCGCACCCATCCCGTTGCCGACCATGATGGCCACTGGTGTGGCGAGGCCGAGGGCGCAGGGGCAGGAGACCACCAGCACGGAGATGCCCCGCTGGAGGGACAGGCCGATGTCACCGCCGCTGAGGATCAGCCAGATGACGGTGACGGCGGCGGCGATGGCGATGACCACCGGCACGAATACGCCGGAGATGGTGTCGGCCAGTTTGGCGACCGGCGCTTTGGTAGAGGCAGCGTCGCTGACCATGTTGATCAGCTGGGCAAGGGTTGTGTCTTCGCCGACCCGGGTCGCCCGGCATTTGAGAAAGCCGCTTTGGTTCAGCGTCGCGGAGGTAACCGTGTCGCCTTCCGCCTTGTCGACGGGGATGCTTTCGCCAGTCAGCGCCGATTCGTTGACGGCGCTCGCTCCTTCGACGACGACGCCGTCGACCGGGATGTTTTCGCCCGGGCGGACGACGAAGATGTCGCCGCTGACGACGTCGTCAATGTCGACGGTAATTTCTTCGCCGTTTCGGATGACGTTGGCCGTTTTCGGCGCGAGCTTCATCAGGCTTTTCAGCGCGTCAGTGGTGCGGCCCTTGGAATAGGATTCCAGGGTTTTGCCGATGGTGATCAGGGTCAGGATCATCGCGGCGGATTCGAAGTAAAAATCGTTCATGACGGCCATTGCAGCGGTGCTGCCCTGGTGAACCTGGACGAAGGTCATGTAGAAGAGCATGACAGTGGAGTAGCCGAAGGCCGTGCCGGAGCCGATGGCGATCAGCGAATCCATATTGGGCGCGCCGTGGAACAGGCTCTTAAAGCCGGAGATGAAGAATTTGCGGTTGATGATCATCACGACGATGGTCAACAGCATCTGCATCTGGCCCATCGCGACGTGGTTGCCGACCATGAACGGCGGCACCGGCCAATGCCACATGTGAGCCCCCATTGAGAAATACATCAGTACGAGGAGCACTGCCACCGACGCGACCAGCCGGCGGATCATCTTTGGGGTGGTCTTGTCCTCGAGGGCTTCCTGTTCAGCGGCGAGCTTCGCGCTGGCGCTGATACCCTGGGCATTCTGAGAATAATCTCGGCGTTTTGCGCCGTACCCGGCGTCCTCGACGGCCTTGACGATGGCCGCTTCGTCGGCGTGGCCCTCGACGCGCATCGAATTGGTCAGCAGGCTGACCGCGACGCTGTCGACGCCGGGCACCTGAGCGACGACTTTTTCGACACGGGCCTGGCACGCGGCACAGGACATGCCGGTGACATCGTATTGTTCTGCCATAATCATCTTCCTTTCTGTATGTAAATTGCATTTGATGGTAACTCAGATACCCCATAGGGGTGTTTGATGGTCCCACTATATACCGTCACAGGGTATTTGTCAATACCTTATTTGATTTTTTGTTAGATGCCTCGAAAAAATCGGTTTCTTGACATTTAGAGATGGGAACTGTAAGATAGTAAATCATAAAGGAAAATTGATAGACAGAGTCAAAAGTCTTATTGATTGGACGGTACAAAGTGAAACATCAAAAAAGCAGAACGCGCACAGGTTGCCATAGCGGGCAGTTTTCTCGAAATGGCTGACAGGTGCGCGTTTTTTACGGCTTTTGTGATGGCAGATGTGAGATTTAGAAGGGAAATAGTATGAACGTAATGGATGTGATTGGGCCGGTGATGGTCGGGCCGTCGAGCTCCCACACGGCCGGCGCGGTGCGCATCGGCAAGGTCAGCAGGAGGCTGCTCGGCGAGAACGTGGCGGCCGCGCACATCGGGCTTTACGGCTCATTTTTGGCGACGGGCCGGGGCCATGGGACCGACAAGGCGATCATCGCCGGGCTTCTCGGCATGGATGTGGACGATATGGCGATTCCGGACGCCTTCGACATCGCGCGGTCGATCGGCATGACATTTGATTTTTACGACGTGGATCTCGGGGAAGACGCCCATCCCAATTCGGCGAAGCTGGAGCTGACCGGCGTCAACGGCAAGGAGCTGGAAATCGTCGCGTCGTCCATCGGCGGCGGCCGGATCGTGATTCAGGAGCTGGATCATCTAACGGCCAATTTCTCTGGGGATTATCCGACCCTCATCGTCCACAATTTGGACCAGCCGGGGCACGTCTCGGAGGTCACGTCGATGCTGGCCCACAAGACGGTGAACATCGCGACGATGCAGCTTTACCGCTCCGGCCGCGGCGGCTACGCGGTCATGGTGCTGGAATGCGACCAGGAGGTGCCGGCGGAGGCGCTCAACTGGCTCAAAAAGCTCGAAGGGGTGCTAAAGGTAACGTATTTAAGCCTTTTAGAGGACATTGCGGACGACCGGATTGACAGAAAAGGAGACAGCCATGATTGATGCGCTGAAGCAGATTATCGACACGGAAAAAGAGACGGGCAAGCCCTTTTGGCAGATCGTTCAGGAGGACAGCTGCAACGAAAGCGCCACAGACCCGGCCGATGCCTTTGAGGCCATGCGCCAGACACTCAAAGCCATGATCGATTCGGTGGCCGATTACGACGCGGGGCGGACGTCCGCCAGCGGCTTGGTCGGCGGCGAGGGCGCGAAAATCGAAGCGCGACGGAAGGATGGCAAGCTCATCTGCGGCGATTTGGTGGGCCGGGTGATGGAAATCGCGCTGAAAGTCGGCGAATCCAACGCCTGTATGCGCCGGATTGTCGCGGCGCCGACGGCCGGGTCCTGCGGCGTGGTGCCGGCGGTGCTCATCGCGGTATCTGAAAAGGAAGGCTTTACCGAGGATGAGCTCGTCAAGGCATTATACGTCGCTGGGGGTATCGGCGGTGTCATCGGCGAACGGGCTTTTTTGGCGGGAGCAGCCGGCGGCTGCCAGGCGGAAATCGGCGCGGCCTCGGCGATGGCAGCCGGCGCGCTGACCGGGCTGTACGGCGGGGACGCGGCGGCAATCGCGAACGCGGCGGCGCTGGCCCTCAAGGGGCTGCTCGGATTGTCCTGCGACCCGGTCGCCGGGCTGGTGGAGGTCCCCTGCGTCAAGCGCAACGCCCTCGGCGCGGTGAACGCGGTGATTTCGGCAGATATGACCTTAGCTGGGGTCAAGAGCCAGATCCCACCGGATGAGGTCATCGACGCGATGCGCACCATCGGCCGGAAAATGGATCCGGATATCAAGGAAACAGGTATTGGCGGCCTGGCCGGGACAGAAACTGGACGGGCGATCAGTCAGAAAATTAAGCTGTAAAAATATTTTTTAGACCTAGTGAGATTTAATAATCTTTCTAGGTTTTTATTTTTTTGTAACTTTAATTAAAATGCAGAGAGGTTGTGATAAAATAAACTTAAGTAATTTTTAATATATTGGCGTTTAAAAAAAGGAGGAGAAATGTTTAAGAATTTAAAAATACGTAGTAAAAATGTTAGCCTTTTAGTTGTAATTATTTCACTTGTTTTATCATTAACGCCGTTTTCAGTCTATGCAACAGGCAATGCGGTTTCAGATAATACGGCTAATTCAGTTGATGCAGTACAGTCTACACAAACAAATAATCAAGATTCAATTGAAGAAGAAAACAATCAATCGGCGCCGACTGAAAACAGCGCTGATCAAAATAATGTGACAGAAAGTACAGATCAGAAAAATGCGTCAGAAAGTGAAAAGAATACCAATGTGCAGAGTACAGGTGAGAATTCTTCACTTTCTTCTAATAGCGCATTAAAAAATGTGCATGAAAATCACAATGTGCCAATTATTGATATTACTTTAAACGCATATAATGAAAAAACAAAGAAAAAAATAACATTATCCGATGTTAATAATGGGTCTAAAGATACAAAATACGAAGGCAACGATTTTCAAATGACAACTTTAGATGGTGCACAAGTCTCTGCATCAAATCTTGAAGTTAAAGGAAGAGGCAATTCAACCTGGACTTTAGCAAAAAAGCCTTATCAGATTAAATTTAATAAAAAAACAGATCTATTGGGTATGGGCAGTGCTAAAAAATGGGTCTTATTGGCAAATTATACGGATCAAACATATCTGAGAAACGATTTGGCTTTGTCTACTGCAGAATCAATTGGAATTCCCGGTACTAAGGCTGGAAAACCAGTCGAACTGTATGTGGATGGACAATACATTGGATTGTACTATTTAGTTCATAAAGTAGAAATTGGAAAGTCTACATTAAATTTAAAAAATAATGATGCTGTATTAATGGAAATTGACAATTTGCATGGTGCAGATGGCGATCCTGAATTTTATTCATCAATTGAGAATACTCATTTTGTAATGAAAGAAGCGAATGATGAAAATAACGAACAAACATATGTTAATCAATTTAGAGATGCTTATAATCGACTAGAAAAAGATATATACGAAGACAATTGGAGTGCGGTCTCAAAAGAAATAGATATTGATAGTTTTGCAAAATATTATTTGCTTACAGAATTTTCTGCGAACTCAGATGGTTCCCGTTCATCATGGTACATGTATAGAGACGGTAATAAAGACGTCATCCATTGTGGCCCTGCGTGGGATTATGACCTCGCCTTTGGTAATACAGATGCCGATTGGAATCAATCTAATTATCTTGATGCGCAAAAATTGTGGACATATAATGACAAAGCAGTTTCATCGAAAACAAAGACGCCAGAAATCTTAACGCGTTTAATGGATATGCCTCAGTTTAGAACCTATGTTGAAGGTTTATATCAAAAAGAAGTGTCTTCAAAATTCCAAGATATCATAAATTCAATTGACACACGTTATTCAACCATTTCTCAGGCAGCAGAAAAAGACCGAGATAAATGGCACTCTGGTGCAAAACCCGACTCAAAAAAGAATTATTTAAAATCATGGATGATTCAGAGAAAAGCATTTATGGATGTTATTTTTGCAGGGAGATATTTGCCTAAAAACGGGTTTTACAGTTTAAATATTAACGGTAAAGTCATAGACGATTGTAGAATTAAAAAGCAAAGTGATGACAGCTATGTCATATACGCGAGTAATGGAAAAGTATTAGATGTGACTAGTGGGAGCATAAAAAATGGTACAAATGTCCAAAATTATGCCTATAATGGAACAAGAGCACAAAAATGGTGTTTTTATAAAACGTCAAATAATCAATTTGTTATTATGTCAGAATGTAATAATTTATTTCTGACAAATGACAAGGGAACATTAAAAACAAAAACGTACAGTCAAGGGGCTCAAAATGTTAAACTTGAAGCCAAGAAAAAGAGTCTCACAAGTGCAAAAATTACCAAAGAAGTTATTGGAAATAATGAAGTTAATAATGATCCAGAAATCACGCTGAATGAAATTACGCTTGAAAAAGATCAAGATTATACATTGACAAAAAAACAATCAGGCAGCACAATTACGTATACTATTTCTGGAATTGGCAATTACACTGGGTCGAAGAGTTTTACAGTTCAAGTGATCGGCAATCTCGTGTCTCCAGATACAGGATACTACGAAATAGAATCATCTGTTTCTCCATCCAAAGTTTTAGATATTAACGGAAGTTCAGTATATTCTAAAGCGAATCTTCAAATATATGAAAGCAACAAGACATGGGCACAGCATTTTGAATTTGTAAAAAATAACGATGGCAGCTACACGATCTTCGATGAAGGCAGCAGAGATGTCATTGACGTCGCAGGCGGAAATCAAAAAAATGGAACAAATGTTTGGCAGTATGACGCAAATCATACGAAAGCGCAAAAGTGGTATATTTGCGACAATGGAGATGGAACTGTTACTTTTAGGAGCGCCTTAAATACAGATATGGTTATAGATGTAGCTGGTGCAAAAAAAGCTAACAAAACTAATGTGCAAATATATCAATCAAACGGTACAGCAGCTCAAAAATTTAAAATTATTCGTTCGAAGGGTATTGCATCATTCAAAGGAATTAATAGGATTAAGTCTTCAATTAACCAAGATAAAGTAGTCAATGTATCAGGCGGAAGTAAAATAAGAGGCGCAAATGTACAAATTTGGTCTGCCAATGGGACGGAAGCACAAAATTATAAATTTAATAAGTTGTCGGATGGTTCGTATAAAATTACGAATACCAATTCAAATAAAGTGCTGGATGTTATGAGTGGAAGCCGAATTATTGGTGCAAATGTATGGCAATGGAACGATAACGGCTCAAATGCTCAAAAATGGATTTTAATAAAAGAAGGCAAATACACAGTATTGCGTTCTAAATGTTCCGGTCATGTTTTAGACTTATCAGGCGCTATAACTATAAGTGGTAATAATATCCATATGTGGTCTTGGAATAATACAGCAGCACAAAAATGGATCATTAGCAAATAAAAAGTAATCAATCATTTTGAGCGAGAAAGCACATAAAATGTTTCCTCGCTCAAAAAAATTTAAAAAACCCCTTGCAAAGCTCAAATGGAATTGCTATAATAACCAAGTAATTTGCAGAGGGCCATTAGCTCAGTTGGCTAGAGCACCTGACTCTTAATCAGGGTGTCCAGGGTTCGAGTCCCTGATGGCCCACCATTTTAAACGCAAGGAACCGCTAGAGATAGCGGTTTTTTTAATCTTTGCATTTTTTGATTTTGTCATTTCTTCACATTTTACGAGTTTTTATGTTTCTTTTTTAGCAAATCTATCGGTTTTTGAGAGTTTTGTTTTCTATTCTTGAAATTTAATAAAAGGTAAAATAATGCGATCGCCTGGAACAGCTTGAGATAAAAAGTTGTGTGTTGTTGATTTTAACAATTCGTATAGGGAAGAGCATCCAAATGTCTTAAAGGTATGTTTAAATTCTTCTTGTTCCATTTGATCAGAATAAAAGCTGCCGATGATTGACGAATTTAAAAATAAATTTTGGTGATCTGATTGTATAGATAAGTTCATATTGACGATGATTGTCGCGTAGAAGCCGTCCTTTTTTTTACTGACATCAACAATTTCATTATTTACGTTAAATTTTCTTGTTATTTCTGGGTCTTCTGCCTTATATTCTGCGAAGTCGCTGCTGAAATCAAATTTGACTATGGAGTAATTGAGAAGGAAAAAATTGTCCAGTGGTTTTATTTGATCACTCATTTTGCACCTCAAATACATTGTATTTAATCATTTTTCTTTTTTGATTATAAACAGGATACTCCCAATTCTTACGTAAAGATTCTTCATGAACACCATGCGAATTGAGATTGAGAGTTAAATCAATATCTAATTTGCAGCAGATATCGGCCAGTTTTTTTACGGTAAAGTTGTATTCGCCGCTTTCGTATTTTGAGAGCATGCTTTGATTAATTCCTAATTTTTTAGCAAATTCTTCCTGAGATAATCCAGATTGCATCCGTAAATTTAATATTTGTCCAGATATTTTCCCTAAATAATGAGCGGCGTATATTTCAGACTTTGGTGCGTCGTCGCTTAGATTATTTAAGATTTCTCGAATCGATTTCTTCATTTTTCCCCTCCCGAATCTCGTGCAAACGTCTCCTTGCGATCTGTTTAGAAGCGGTATAATCCGTTTTTCTTTTTCCTTGCTTTTCGGTAAAGCCGCATAGAAGAACAGAGCCATCGTCTAAGAATGAAAACAATATTCGATATGCGTTCCTTTTAATGGTGAGGTGCATTGAGTATAATTCTGTTTCGTTTTTCAAAGATTCAAAATTTCTGTCAGCACTATAAATGACATTTTGTCCCGCTTGATCCAGCATAGAAATTCTTGCGGTCAGCAGACTGATAAATTTCTTTTCATTTCCGCTTTTGTTAAGCATATTATTGATATCTACTAAAAGGTCCTTGTGAAATTTTATGTCATATGAAGACAATAATATCTGAATATCTAAAATAAATCCGGATTTTTTCATTCACTGTCCTTTCTCAATATTATTATATATACATAATAATATCAATATAATAATTTGTTAGATTCAATTTTTTGTGACGCACACGAATTTTGTTATTTTTCTCCTATACTTCTCCTTTTTGTAAATTTATTATAAAACGTTTGGTGTATTTTGGCGATAAATAGTATTAAATATTATGAAAATTCACCACGTGATTTTTTAAGATAAGCGATTGTTTTCAGCAAATCCATTTTGTATGCTAAAGGCAAAACAGAATGGAGGTATATTTTTTTATGAAACGCATCGCGTTGATTGTCCTGGTTGTGGGCGGCATGCTGCTTGCGGGGGCCTGCGGGCAGACGGCCGCGCCGCAAGATTCATCAAATCAGAAAACAAAAAACACCAGTCAGAGTCAAGCCGCGGCTTCCAGCGTAACCGTTCAGTTTGATTACACGTGGATGTCGACACAGGCGTCGAATCAGGTCGCGGTTTGGGTTGAAAAGACATCTGGGCACGTCGTGAAAACCCTATACGTGTCTGATTTTACCGGAGCCCGGCGCGGCTATCGGGCGCGCGCGGACGCGCTGCCTCACTGGGTCGCGGCGGCAGATCCCGATGCGATGTCGGATGACGCACTGGACGCGGTCAGCAGCGCGATGCTTCAGGATGGCCGTCAGTCCTTCGTCTGGGATCTGACGGACAGTAAGGACAAAGCGGTCCCACAGGGGCAATATACCGTGAAGGTGGAAGGCACCCTTTACTGGAGCAGCAATGTCGTTTATTCCGGGACGATCGACACGGGGAAGGCGCAAAATGGCGCCATCACCGTTCAGAAAAAGCGCAGTGAGCCGAATAACACCCGTAACGCGGACATGATTCAGCATGTGAAAATGACTGTTCGGAGACATTAATATTTAAGAATCAGCATGGCGGTATCCAATCTTCATTGACGTACAATTATTTGTACGTTATAATGATGTCAAAATAGATTAGAGGAGTGATTCCATGTTTGCCATCAATTATTCGACATTGCGCAATCACATGAAAGCTTACTTTGATAAGGTTTCGGAAGACAAGGATACGATGATTGTGACCCGTAAGGACGAAAATGTTGTGATCATGTCACAAAGTACCTACGACAGCCTGATGGAAACGGTCTATTTGACCAATAACCGCCACAACTACGATCATTTGATGAAATCCATTCAGCAGCTGAAAGACGGCCAGACCGCCGAACACGCGCTGATCGATGCAGAAGACGAATGAAGATCATCTGGACTGAAGAAGCGTGGCAGGATTATCTGTATTGGCAGGGTCAGGACAGAAAAACACTGAAGCGCATTAACAAACTGATTGATGATATCGCGAGAAATGGCAATATGCACGGCATCGGAAAACCTGAGCCGCTGCAGTACGATCTGCAGGGCTTTTTCAGTCGGCGCATTGACGACACGAACAGACTGGTTTATGTGGCCAGTGATACATCCGTCAGCATCATTTCGTGCCGCTATCATTATTAAGTGGAACTTACTATTTAACGCAACGAACCGCCGATTGGCGGTTTTTAGTACCATATAAGTGTAGCAAGACAGAGAAGAAATTCTCATCCTGCTGCAC